>DASYES010000518.1:0-3934 GCA_036498885.1 Pseudonocardia sp. | reverse complement strand
CCTCGGGGTCGCACAGCGTCCGATCCGTGTAGCGCTTGAGGGTGCCGGCGAGCACCCTCTCCTGCAGTTCGGGCCCACCGAAGGCGAGCAGAACCTGCCCGACACCCGTGGCGTGCAGCGGAAGCCGGCCCCCTACGCGCGTGAGGACGTGCACGGCGCCGCGCTTCGACAGCCGTTCCACGAACACCGCCTCGTCACCGTCGAGCACCGCGAGCTGCACGTTCTGCCTGGTCACCTCGTAGAGGTCCTCCAGGAACGGCATGGCCGTCTCGCGCAGCCCCAGCCCGCGGGGGGCGAGTGCGCCCACCTCCCAGAGCCGGAGCCCCACGCGGTAGCGGCCATCGGTGGCGCGTTCCAGAGCGCCCCACTCGGCGAGCTCGCCGACGATGCGATGGGTGGTGGTCAGCGGGAGCGCCGTGCGTCTGCTGATCTCGGTGAGCATGAGCTCGGGGCGCTCGGCGCTGAACGCGGCGAGCACCTGCAGAACACGGACCGTGACCGACTGCGCCATCGTGGCTCAGTCTGCCTCGGGCTTCCGGTGAGCGGAAGCCGAGTCGAGCGCCTCCAGGCCGGTGAGCCAGTCTTGGCGGTATGCGAACGCAGGTCGGGATCATCGGAGCCGGACCCGCAGGACTGCTGCTGTCCCACCTCCTGGCCCGGGCCGGGATCGACTCGGTGGTGCTGGAGGCACGCAGCCGCGACTACGTCGAGCGCCGGGTACGGGCGGGCGTGCTGGAGCACCCCACGGTGGAGCTGTTGCGCGAGGTCGGGCTCGCCGAACGCCTTGACCGCGAGGGGATGCCGCACGAGGGCATCTCCCTGCGCTTCGACGGTGGCGACCACCGCATCGACTTCGCGGACCTGGTCGGGCGCGGTATCACCGTCTACGGACAGCAGGAGGTCGTGAAGGACCTCATCGCCGCACGGCTGCGCGACGCAGGCGATCTCCGGTTCGAGGTATCGGACGTGACGCTCGACGGGCTCACCGACGCACCCGTGATCGGCTTCACCGATGCCGACGGACAGCGGCAGGAGTTGCGGTGCGACGCCGTGGCCGGGTGCGACGGCTTCCATGGCATCAGCCGCGGCGCGTTCGAGCCGCAGGTGTTCGACCGTGAGTACCCGTACGCCTGGCTCGGGATCCTCGCGAAGGCCGCTCCGACGCAGCACGAGCTCGCCTACGCCAACCACCCGCGCGGGTTCGCGCTGTACTCGATGCGCAGCCCCGAGATCACCCGGCTCTACCTACAGGTGCCGCCGGACACCGACGCGGGCACCTGGTCGGATGCACGGATCTGGGACGAGCTGGGCGTCCGCCTCGCCGCCGACGGCTTCACCCTCAACGAGGGGCCGCTCATCGAGAAGAGCGTCACCGGCATGCGCAGTGTGGTGGCGGAGCCGATGCGCCACGGCCGGCTCTTCCTGGCGGGCGACGCCGCGCACATCGTGCCACCGACGGGCGCGAAGGGCATGAACCTCGCGATCGCCGACGTGCGCGTGCTCGCCGAGGCCCTGACCGACTACCTCCGCCATGGTGACGCGTCCGGCGTGGACGCCTACTCCGAAACCTGCCTGCGCCGGGTGTGGCGGGCCGAGCACTTCTCCTGGTGGATGACCTCGATGCTGCACGTCGCCCCGGACCCCGACCCCTTCGCCCGCCGCCTGCAGCTGTCGCAGTTGCGCTACACGGTGACCTCCCGTGCGGCGGCCACCTCCCTCGCCGAGAACTACGTCGGCCTGCCCCATGGAGAGAATCGTTGACCGAACTCGCGAAATCGCAACCCACCACGTCGATCCCGCATCCCGCCGGGTACCGCCCGGCCCCTGAGGGGAACCATCCGTCACTGTCGTTCGGGGGCTACCGGAGCACCGGCCTGCGAGCACCGTCCCAGGCGCCCGTGGTGCTGCGCCATCGGCTCACCGAGGTGACCGGCCCCCTGCTCACCGGCGACATCGGCCCGAACGACAACGACCTGACCACGCAGCACGCGGGTGAGGCGATCGGGCAGCGGATCGTCGTCTTCGGCCGGGTTCTCGACAGCGACGGCCGTGCGGTGCCGAACACGCTCGTCGAGGTGTGGCAGGCCAACGCGGCCGGCCGCTACGCCCACGCCGTGGACAACTGGCCCGCACCCCTGGACCCCAACTTCACCGGCGGTGGTCGCGTCGTGACCGACGCCCAGGGCAACTACTCGTTCACCACGATCAGGCCCGGCGCCTACCCGTGGGGCAACCACCAGAACGCGTGGCGCCCGGCGCACATCCACTTCTCCCTGTTCGGTCGGTCGTTCACCCAGCGTCTGGTGACGCAGATGTACTTCCCTGACGACCCGCTGTTCGACCAGGACCCGATCTTCAACTCCGTGCCCGACCCCGCCGCCCGGAAGCGGATGGTCTCGACGTTCGACCTGTCGGCCACGCGCCCGGAATGGGCACTGGCGTACCGCTTCGACATCGTGCTCCGCGGCCGCGAGCAGACCCCTTTCGAGGAGCCCCATGAGTGAGCTGCTGACCCCGTCGCAGACCGTCGGACCCTTCCTGAGCCTCGGGCTCACCTGGCTGGAGGGGCACCTCGTCGTACCGCAGGGCACACCCCGGGCGGTACGGATCTCCGGAGTGCTCACCGATGGCGCCGGAGCACCGGTCGTGGACGGGCTCGTCGAGACGTGGCAGGCCGACGCCGACGGTCGCTTCGACCACCCGGACGACCCACGGGGCGCGACGGGCTCCGGGTTCCGCGGTTTCGGCCGCTGCGCCACGGACGCGGAGGGCCGCTTCGAGATCCTCACCGTCAAGCCCGGCGCCATCGGTGACGGCCAGGCACCCCACATCGATGTCACCGTGCTCGCGCGCGGCCTCCTCGACCGGGTGGTGACGAGGATCTACTTCCCGGACGAGCCCGCGGCCAATGCCGCCGACCCGCTGCTCGCCTCGCTCCCGCCGGAGCGGGCGGCCACGCTGGTGGCCCAGGAGGCAGGCCCGGACGAGCTGCGCTTCGACATCCGCCTGCAGGGTGACGGGGAGACGGTCTTCCTCTCCGTCTGACACGTTCGACCCCCGGCTGCGCCGGGTGGTGACGATCACTGCACGATGTTCGTATCTCGCGGAATCGGAGATCGTCCACATCGTTGTCACAGGTGACGAACAGCGTGGTCATCGACGCTCTTGCGATAACGGCGACCACGAGGTTCACGCAGCTGTGGGGGGACGTGATCGAAGTGGCGGGCGCAGCACTCCCGGTGGGCGCCCCGCTGGGCGGCATGCCGGCCGGTCGGGGGCCGTCGGGGTACGAGCAGCGCCATCCGCTGCTCGTGCAGCTGGCCCGGTACGCGGTGATCGGCGGCCTGGGCACGCTCGTGAACGCCGTGATCTTCCTGGTGCTGCGGTCGTGGTGGGACACCATCCCGGCCAACCTGGTGGCCCTCGTCCTGAGCACCGTGGTGAGCACCGAGGCGAACCGGCGGTTCACCTTCGAGGGCGCCCAGGTCCATTGGCTGCGCTCCCACGTGCAGAGCGGCGGCACCGTGCTCTTCTACGCCTTCTACAGCTCCACGGTGTTGATGCTGCTCGCAGCCATGATCGACTCCCCGACCGCCTGGGAGCAGACCGTGGCGGTGGCTGTGGCCAGCATTCTCGGCGGCATGGGCCGGTTCCTCGTGCTGCGCTACTGGGTGTTCGAGCCGGACGCTCACGACGATTCGCCATCGGACGGCGCCAGGGCGTCGCAACGCGCGGAGCACGGATCCGAACAGCTGGGCTGACCTGCCGAGCTGGATCCGGCGGCCACGGTTCGGCCGGCCATCCATAGCCGCTTTCCCGGGCGTTGGTGCACATTCGCTTGCCCCTGGCCGATAACGGCCGATCGGTCCTCCGTGGCCCCCGCTCTGCCGCGTCTCCGTTGCCTGTTCCTGCAGCACCGGTGGGGATCACGGGG
>DASYES010000517.1:0-2747 GCA_036498885.1 Pseudonocardia sp. | reverse complement strand
CCACGGTGCCGGTGCTGACCGAGGCGGTGTCAACTCAGCTCTCCCCCGACGCCGTAGTGGTGGCGCCGGACCTGGGCGCGGTGAAGCTCGCCGAGAACGTCGCCAAGCGCCTCTCCCGCGCCATGGCCACGGTACGCAAGGCCCGGTTCAGCGGAAGCAGCGTGCGCGCCGTGGAGCTCGTCGGTGACGTCGCGGACCGCCCGGTACTGATCGTCGACGACATGATCAGCACCGGCGCCACCATCGAGGCAGCCATGGGCATCCTGCTCGACCGCGGCGCTGTACCCGACCTGACTGTCGCCGCCGTCCATGGTCCGCTCGTGCCACGAGCCACCGAACGGCTCCGCGCCCTGCCCCTACGTCGCATTTTCGTCACCGACAGCACGGGCCCGCCCGCGCACCCGCTGGTGGACGTCTGCCCGATCGACGCGTTACTCGCCGACGCCGTTCGAAGGCTGCATCACGGGCGCCAGCTCGATGACCTGCTCCTGCAGGTTTGACCGTTGGCCGTGACGCTGCCCAGGCTCTGTCCCCGAGGGCCGAAGAGGCCTCGTACGCGTCTCCACAGCCGCACGCTCAACAACTCCCGATCACGAGGGCGCGGTGGCGGCCATGGTCTCGGATCAGGCCGGGCCGTTCGGCCCTGACGAGAACCGGCTGCAGACAGCACAGTGGCTGAATGAGCTTCTAGCCGGAACCAGGGGGACGTCATGGCCCACCATGCTGCTCACGAGCTCGACGTGTTCACCCGGGCCGACCGCACCGCCCAGGAATGGCTCGAAACGGTCGCCGAACGTCTGGAAACGGAGGACACGGCCTTCGCACACCGGGTCCTGCGCGCCTGGCTGCACACCGTCCGGGACCGCGTCGGAGTGGACGCGGCAGCGCACTTCGCAGCCCAGCTGCCCCTCCTTCTCCGCGGCCTGTTCTACGACGGCTGGACCCCGAGCCAGGTCCCCGTGAAGTACGACGCCGAGCAGTTCCTCTCCACCATCGCGGAGGAAGCGAGGATCTCCACCTCCAGTGCTCGGAACACCGTCGCCGCGGTCACCGCTGCCCTGGACGAACGCTGCTCACCCGGTCAGCTCGACCACCTGCTCGCGCAGCTGCCGGGCCGCCTCCGCGCACTGCTCGTGCATGACGCGATCGGGGACGCGCCACAGGACACGACGAACGAGCGCACAGCCGTGGGGGCGCCCGGTGAACCGGAGGAGCGCTCAACAGGGACACCGGTGCCCGAGCTCGACGCGCGCATCGAGCTCGTCGAGCGGGACATCGCAACGGTTACCAATGCACTCCGCGCCCTGCTGCACGGGCTCGAGCAACATCCTGCGGATGATCCACGACCGCAGCGCGTCGTCGATGCGGCCCACCGCGCCCACCAGATCCTGCTGACACTGGCCCCACGGGCGTGAGCCGGACGGCTCAGCGGCGTCCTGCTCTCGTCATCGCAGGACGAGCGTCCCGTCCGGCCCCACTTCGATCCCGTGACCGAAGACGCCACTGATGTGGTCGAGGACCGTGCAGAGCCACGCGGCGTCGTGCCTCGAAGCGTGGCAGAGCCGTAGCTGCCGAGCACGCAGGGGAACCATCCGAAGCTCCATCAGCCTGCCGCTGCCCGGCTCGACAGAAGCGAGGTACGCCAGGCGGAGGTCGTCCCGGTACTCCTCGTGGCCCGGGATGCCCTCGTAGTCGTCGATGAAGTCGCCGCAGCCATACAGGATCAGCTTGTAGCGGTAGACCTCGATCGGGCGGGGATGGTGTGAGGAGTGCCCGTGCACGACATCCACGCCGCCCTCGACCAGCCGGTGCGCGAAGCGCACCTGCTCCTCGGACACCCCGTAGCCCCAGTTGGATCCCCAGTGGACGGAGGCGACGACGACGTCGCCCCCGTGCTGCTGCACCCGGTTGACGACATCGTCGGCGGCGGTGTCGGCAAGCTCGGGAACGAAGCCGACGCCGGCCCGCCGGCCGCTCGCCGCCCAGCTCGCGGGGATGCCGCTGGACGCGGCTCCGAACGCATGGACAACCAGGCGGCCGCCCTCGGGGAGCGGGATGACGGCGGGGCGCCAGGCCTCGGCACCGCTGCGCCCAGCTCCCACGGCACAGAGCCCCGCCCCGGCCAGCGCCTCGAGCGTGTCCTCCAGACCGCGCTGCTCGAAGTCCAGAACATGATTGTTCGCCAGCACGCAGGCATCCGGGCGTGCCGCGGCCAGGCAGGGAAGGTTCGCCGGGTCCATCCGGTAGTGGATGCCCTTCCCCGGTGTGAACCGGTCGCACCGGGTGATGCTGTTCTCGAGGTTCACCACCCGCACGTCGGGAGCCGCCTCATCGAGCAGGGCCAGGGCATCTCCCCACGGCCAGGCGTAGTCGACGGGACGGGGGATCGGACCGTTGACCGCCTCCGCGAGCTCGACATAGGTCCGCGCGTCCCGAATGCGGCGCTCCCGAAGTGCCGGGTCGCTCGGGTGCGGCAGGATCTGGTCGACCCCGCGGCCGAGCATCACATCCCCGCACAGAAACACCATCACCGAGTCATCGGTCATCTGTTCCACCGGATCCGAGGGGTGGAGGTTCCGACAACGCGAAACACCTCGCACCACCAGCGCAATGCGGGAACTTCCGGTCGTGCGCCAGCCACAGGCGGATGAGACCAGCCTCGAGATCACGCAGGTCGAGCCCCGCCTCGGTCGCCACCACACGCAGGCGGTCGAGGGGCTGACCGGAGGCGTCGAGGAGCCCGAGGT
>DASYES010000516.1:0-5423 GCA_036498885.1 Pseudonocardia sp. | reverse complement strand
TCCAGCTCACCCGCAGCGGCACGGGCGAAGAACTCGGTGTCCTTCGGCAAGGCGCCCGGCCAGCCCCCTTCGATGAACCCCACTCCGAGCGCGTCCAGATGCCGGGCGACGGCGAGCTTGTCGGCCACGGAGTAGCTGATGCCCTCGCGCTGGGCGCCGTCGCGCAGCGTCGTGTCGTAGACGTGGAACGCGTCTCCGAGCGGGGTTCCGGCCCGTTCTGTGCGGGACATCCGGGGGCTCCTGGATGGGTCGGACGTGGTCAGGGATTCATCGGGCAACAAAAAAGACCCCCCGTGAATGCGAGAGGTCTGCGCGTCGGCCGTGGTGCTGGTTAGCCGGCGCGCCTGTCGATAATGATCACGTGGAGGTGCTGCACGCTCACGAGTGTTGCACGGCGCTTCCGGAGCGGTCACACCGCGTTCCCAGATCGTGGGAGAGACGGTGTTCACAAGGTCGCGCTTCGGCTAGTGATTGATGTCGAGCCCGCCGGCATCGGCAGGCGGGCCGATCACGAGAGGGCCACCGATGCTCCAGCTCACCGCGCTCTACAACCACCCCGAGGACAAGGACGCGTTCGACCGCCACTACGACGGGGTGCACGCCCCGCTCGCCATGAAGATGCCCGGCCTGCGCCGGTTCACGGCGGCCAGGCCCGTACCCGACGCGGACGGGAACACGCCGCCCTACCACCTCGTCGCGATACTCGAGTTCGACGACGAGGCGGCCCTGGGCAGCGCGATGAGCAGCCCGGAGGGTCAGGCCGCGGTGGCCGACCTGGCGAACTTCGCGGGTGCGGGCGTGACCATGCTGACCGGAAAGGGCCAGACGCTCGTCTGACCCGATCCGCACGCCCCGGCCCCGGCCAACCCGCCTCAGCTCGTGGACGGGGCCGCGGCGTGCGAGCTCACGAGCGCCGCGAGGCGGTCGCCGATCGACTGCGTGTGGCCGGTGGCGCTGTGGTCCCGGGTGGCGAGATCGAAGGCCACCGCAGCCTCGATGCGCCGGGCCGCGTCGCGGTTGCCGAGGTGGTCGAGCAGCAGCGCCACGGACAGCACGGCGGCGGTGGGGTCGGCGATGCCCTGCCCGGCGATGTCGGGAGCGCTGCCGTGCACCGGCTCGAACATGCTCGGGTTGCGGCGGCTCACGTCGAGGTTGCCGCTCGCGGCGAGCCCGATGCCACCGGTCACGGCGGCGGCGAGATCGGTGAGGATGTCGCCGAAGAGGTTGTCGGTGACGATCACGTCGAACCTGCCGGGATCGGTGACCAGGTGGATCGTGGTGGCGTCGATGTGCTGGTAGGCCACGCTGACCTCGGGGTGCTCGAGCGAGACCTCCTCCACCAGCCGCGACCACAGCCGTCCCGAGTAGCTCAGCACGTTGGTCTTGTGCACGAGCGTCAGGTGCTTGCGCGTGCGACGGGAGGCTCGGGCGAAGGCGTCGCGGACCACCCGCTCCACACCGAAGGCCGTGTTGACGCTGACCTCGGTGGCGATCTCGTTCGGGGTGTCCTTGCGGAGCAGGCCGCCGGTGCCGACGTACGGACCCTCGGTGCCTTCACGCACCACCAGCAGGTCGATCTCGCTGTTGGACGCCAGCGGGCCGCGCACACCGGGGTAGAGCCGGGCGGGCCGCAGGTTCACGTGGTGGTCGAGCTCGAAACGCAGCCGCAACAGGAGCCCACGCTCGAGGATGCCGCTCGGCACGGACGGGTCGCCCACGGCGCCGAGCAGGATCGCATCGTGCGTCTGCAGCTCCGTGAGGACGGACTCCGGCAACAGCTCGCCCGTGGAATGCCACCGGGCGGCGCCCAGGTCGTAGGTCGTGGTCTCCGCACCGGGCTCGACCTCGCCAAGGACCTTCAGCGCCTCGTCGATGACCTCCGGCCCGATGCCGTCTCCGGGAATGACCGCAAGGCGCATTACCGATGTCCTCTCTCCAGTTGACCCCGAGGCAGCCGGGCGCACGTTACCCGCTGCAACGGGACCGCTATGCTTTCCGCCGTCCGATCGGGGTCACCCCATAGGGTGGAACTGATGCGGAAGCGACGTCGCCGGGACCTCTCCCGACGCGACACGCCCCCATGCGGGCCATTCTGCCCCGCCCAGATGCGGGGCATCGCACAACCCCCGGACGCAGCCACCGGCCACCTCGGCGCTGCCGCTGCCCCGGTCGTGTTGTCGCAGGTCAGCGAGCTTTCACCCATTCGCCCATGAGGAACCGCTCACCGCCATCGCGGGCGCGCCACGCCGCAGCCGCGCAGAGCGTCGCTGATTCTCACCGAAGCCGCCGCGGGCACCCCAACCGCTTCGACCAGCGAACTGCGACGGACAGACCACGCCGCCACTGACGGTGCTGCCCCGACCTGCTCCGGGTGCCGGCTTCAGTGAGGCCGGCATGGGTTTCCCGAACGCCGGACGGGCGACAGGAGCGGCTGCAACCCGCCGCGGTTCGCGGTTGCGAGGCCGCGGCGGGTGAACAGTTCGACGAGCGCCGCTGGTGACCGGGCCGGCGCCGGTGCGACACCGGATCCGATGAGACCGATCGCCGCACGGGCGACCGGTCGTCACGGTCCGGGGCGGGGCCCCGGACGGGTCAGTCGCTCTCGAAGGAGATCAGCCGCGTGGTGCGGGCACCCACCGAGGCGCCGATCGGCTCCAGCACACCGGGGTCGACCGGACGGTCGACGCGCAGCAGCATGATCGCGTCGGTGCCGTCGGTGGTCTGGCTGATCTGGGCGGCCTCGATGTTCACGGCGGCCTCGCCGAGCAGCGAGCCGACCCGGCCCATCACGCCGGGGCGGTCGGCGTACTCGAGGAGCAGCACGTCGCCCTCGGCCCGCAGGTCGAAGTGGCGTCCGTTGACCTCGACGAGCTTCTCCACCTGGGAGCGCCCGGTGAGCGTGCCGGACACCGTGACTGCGGCGCCGTCGGGCATCGCGGCGCGCAGCTGCACGACGCTGCGGTGGTTCTCGCTCTCCGGCGCGGTGGTCACCTCGACCTCCACACCGCGCTCCGCGGCGATGCTCGGCACGTTGACGAACGTGACCTGGTCCTCGACGACGTGGGTGAAGACGCCCCGCAGTGCGGCCAGCGCCAGCACGGAGACGTCCTCGGACGCCAGCTCACCGGCGACGTCCACCGTGACCGAGCTGGGCAGCCTGCCCGCAACCGCGTGCAGCACCGTGCCGAGCTTCTGTGTGAGCGGCAGCCACGGCCGGACCTCTTCGCCGACCACGCCGCGGACCTGAACGTTGACCGCATCCGGCACGAACTCGCCGGCCAGTGCCAGCTGCACGGAGCGGGCGACGTCGGTGCCCGCCCGGTCCTGCGCCTCGTCGGTGGACGCGCCCAGGTGCGGTGTGACGACCACCTGCGGCAGCTCGAACAGCGGGCTCGAGGTGGTGGGCTCGGTGACGTACACGTCGATGCCCGCCGCGCCGACGTGGCCGCTGCGCACGGCATCGGCCAGAGCGTCCTCGTCGACCAGGCCGCCGCGCGCGGCGTTGACGATGATCACGCCCGGCTTCGTCATCGCGAGCTGGTCCTTGCCGATGAGCCCGAGCGTCTCGGCAGTCTTCGGCAGGTGGATCGAGATGGCATCGGCGCGCCGCAGCAGCTCCTCGAGGCTCGCGAGCTCGATGCCGAGCTGCGCGGCGCGAGCCGGCGCGACGTAGGGGTCGTAGGCGATCAGCTCGACACCGAACGCGGCGAGGCGCTGGGCCACGAGCTGACCGATCTTGCCAAGCCCGACGATGCCGACGAGCTTGCCGTTGAGCTCGACGCCGGTGTACGAGCTGCGCTTCCACTGCCCGGCCCGCAGGCTCGCGTCGGCCGCGGGGATCCGCCGGGCGGCGGCCAGCAGCAGCGCGACGGCGTGCTCCGCGGCGGAGACGATGTTGGACGTGGGCGCGTTGACGACCATGACACCGCGGGCGGTGGCGGCAGGGACGTCCACATTGTCCAGTCCGACGCCTGCCCTGGCCACGACCTTGAGCCGGCTGGAGGCGGCGAGCGCTTCGGCGTCGACCTTGGTGGCCGAACGCACGAGGAGCGCGTCGGCACCGGAGATGGCACTCAGCAGCGCGGGCCGGTCGGTGCCGTCCACGTTGCGGATCTCGACCTCGTCGCCCAGACACGCGATCGCAGACGGCGCGAGCTTCTCGGCGATCAGGACGACGGGGCGGGTGGCTGCGGTGCTCACGGCGGTTGTGTGCTCCCCGAATCGACGGCTGGGACGCCCTTGATGGTAGATGCGGCGCGGTACCCAAGGCGCCGCGGCGTGGGCCGCGCAACAGGATGAACGGGGGAACGTCTCACTCGTCCGGTCCTACCGATGGAGCAATCGAGTCGGTCATGCAGCCCGAACGGCGGGATCTCGCCCGCGCGAGCAGCGGGCCCGCTCGCGCCGATGCCGCAGCCCGGAACCCACCCTGAGTAAGCACGCGCGCCTGCCCTGCGGAGAGGAGCACAGCGCCATCGGCCGGCGCGGCGCACGCCGCGAGGCGGATTGGCTCTCGTGCGAAAGACCGCGAAGGTGACAACGGAGAACGACGGTCCGAGCTCGGCGCCCCCTCGCGCCGCTCGGGATGACCCGGTCACGTCGCCGGGGTGCCCGGGGCCTCGTTCAGCGACCTGTCACGGATGTCCGGGATCACCGTTCAGAGCGTCCACTCGGTGGTGAAGACCCTGGCCGGGCCGGGCTCGTCCGCGACAACACCGCACGAGCCGGGGCCGCGTCCGCGATCGAGCTCACGCCAGAGGGTTCCCAGCTGCTGGGCCGGGCGATGGGCGCCGTGTCCGATGCCGACACACCTCTTCGGCCCCGATGCCGACCCCATCCTCCGGCAGGTCGGGGACGCGGTGCGGGTCGCGTTCGAGCGCTGACGACCGCACCGTCGGCGTCTCTGAAGGTGCGGGTCGCGGGAGGGTCGGTGGAAGGACTGCTGCTGTCGGTGCACGTGCTCGCCGGCATCGTCCTCGTCGGAGGGTCGGCGGGTCGCGACGAGCCTCTTTCCGCGCTGTGCGCCCGTACTGGTTGCGGGACTGCTACTGGCGCTGCAGATCCGTCCACGGCAACGCGGCGCGCTCGCCGAGCCGGACGATGGCGCGCGGCTGCGCAACCTGAGCATGACCACCGGGATCTACAACCTGCTGTAGGCGGCGGTCGTGGTGCTGATGATCGTGCGCCCCGGTTCCCACATCTGAGCCGCACCCGTCACACGAACGACACCCTCACACCGGCCTACCGGGCGAGCGCGCCGCTCGCACGACAGGTCGCACCCGTCCCTCACCGGGCCCGCCGGGCGTGATCACGCCCGAGGCGTCGTCGATCAGCACGAGCCAATGCACGAGCAGCTGCACGATCTATCGAAAAGCGCCTGCCGTTATCCGACATCAGAGTCCCCGAGACCGCAACGCCGGCCA
>DASYES010000515.1:0-8788 GCA_036498885.1 Pseudonocardia sp. | reverse complement strand
GCGGCTCGCCGGGATGTACGGGCGGTTCAGCGCCACGGTCGTGCCTGGTCAGGCGCTCACCGTCGAGATCTGGCACGGCGCGGGAGACGAGGCTCTCTACCGCACCCGCACCGACGACGGCACTGTGGTGATCGACCGCGGCCGGGCCACCATCAGCTCCGCGTGACCGGGGTGCATCACACCCCCGGTCACGCGGTACGCACGCCTCGCGTGTGATCGGCGACCGAAGGAGGAAGGTTCGTGACGGGAGATCCGGTGCTGGCGGGACGGGTCGTGGTGGTGACCGGCTCCGGCCGCGGTCTCGGCCGGGCCTACGCACGGGCGGTCGCGGCGGCCGGAGCCGCGGTGGTCGTGAACGACGTGGACGCCGACGCCGCGGCCGTTGTGGTCGCGGAGATCGCCGCGGCGGGCGGCCGGGCCGTCCCGGTCGTCGCGCCGGTCGGGCCGACGGCCACTGCCGATGCGCTCGTCGCCGCCGCCGTGGAGCACTTCGGACGGCTGGACGCGATGGTCACCAACGCCGGCCTGCTGCGCGACCGCACGATCGGCAAGATGTCCGATGAGGACTTCGACCTCGTGCTCGAGACGCACCTGCGCGGCACCTTCACCTGCGCGCGTGCGGCGCTGGCCCGGTTCCGCGAGCAGGGCGGAGGCGGCAGGCTGGTCCTCATCGGCTCACCCGCAGGCCAGCGGGCGAGCTTCGGGCAGACCAACTACTCGGCCGCCAAGGCCGGCATCGTCGGGATGGCCAGAACGCTCGCCGCCGAGGCCGCCCGCCACGACGTCACCGTGAACGCGCTGGTCCCGGTGGCGCTCACGCGGATGGTCGCCACCATCCCCGCGTTCGCCGAGGCCGTGGCGGCGGTGGAGGCGGGCGAGCCCGTGCCGTCCCGGCTCCGCGAGGCCGGTGTGGGCACGGCGGAGGACGTGGCCCCGCTGCTCGTCCATCTGCTGTCGGACGCCGCCGCAGGCGTCACCGGACAGGCGCTGGGCATCGGCGGCGACCGGATCACCGTGTGGACGCACCCCACCGTCGCGGCCGAGGTCTCGCGCCAGGGCGGATGGACGGCCGAGTCGATCGCCGAGGTCTTCCCGGAGCAGCTTTTGCCCCACTTGCAGCCCTACACCCCCGACGTGCCAGCGGAGGCCACCCGATGAACGAGCAGCAACGGCTCGCGCCGACCGACCTCGTCGCCATCGACATGCACACCCACGTGCACTTCTCCACTCGCGCCGCGCAGTCGGAGGAGGGCAGCGCGCGCATGGCGGAGATGAAGAGCCACTTCAAGTCCGACGTGCTCGGCCTGGACCTGCACGGGCTCGCGGCGTTCTACCGCGAGCGGCGGATGGCCGCGGTGACGTTCACGATCGACTCGCTCGGCGAGGTCGCCGAGCACGCCCCGACCAACGAGGAGATCGGTGAGCTCGCCGCCGAGCACTCCGACGTGATCATCCCGTTCGCGAGCGTGCACCCGCTGCGTGGGAAGGCGGGGGCCAAGATCGCCCGGCGGCTGATCGAGCAGTACGGGTTCCGGGGCTTCAAGTTCCACCCGAGCGTCCAGGAGTTCTACCCGAACGACCCGGTGGCCTTCCCGATCTACGAGGTGCTGGCCGAGCACGGGCTGCCGGCGCTGTTCCACACCGGACAGAACGGTGTCGGTTCCGGAACCCGTGGCGGGGGCGGTGTCCGGCTGAAGTACTCCAACCCGATGTTCCTCGACGACGTGGCCGTCGACTTCCCGGACATGCCGATCGTGATGGCCCACCCGTCGTTCCCCTGGCAGGACGAGGCGCTGGCCATCGCCGTGCACAAGGCGCAGGTGTTCATCGACCTCTCCGGCTGGTCGCCGAAGTACTTCCCGCCCCAGCTCGTGCAGTACGCCAACACGCTACTGCGGAAGAAGGTGCTCTTCGGCACCGACTTCCCGCTCTTCACCCCGGAGCGGTGGATCGCCGATCTCGAGAAGACCGAGATCCGCGACACCGTGAAACCGGACATCATGCTGCACAACGCGGCCCGGCTGTTCGGGCTGGAGGTCGCAGCCGAGCAGCGAGTGCCGGCCACGGAACCGCGATGACCGCGGCCGGTCGCTTCGTGAGCTCGACAGCACTCGCCGACAACATCGCCTCGCACTTCGAGCACATCGCCGACCTCGTGCCCGGACGCGTGGCGGTGGCGGCAGGGGAGCGGGCGCTCACCTGGGGGCAGGTCGACGAGCTTGCCGACCGGCTGGCCGGATATCTGTATGCCCGGGGCATCCGGGCAGGAGACCGGTTCGGGATCAACGCCCGCAACTCGCCCGAGTTCCTGGTGGCGCTGCACGCCCTGCTGAAGTTGATGGCCGTGCCGATCAACATCAACTATCGCTACCGCGCCGAGGAGGTCCGCCACCTGCTGGCGAGCTCCGGTGCCCGTGGCGCGATCGCCGACGCCGATCTGGCCGGGGTGGTCGCGGAGGCGGCGGAGCCGGTGGCGGGCTGCGACGTTCTCGTGGAGATCGCGCCGGACGGCGTCGGCTTCGGCGCCGCCGTCGCCGCCTCCCCGCGGCACCCGCGGCGCCCGCGTGGCGACACCGAGTGGCTGCTGTTCACCGGGGGCACCACCGGCTACCCGAAGGCCGTGGTGGGCAGCCAGGCGGAGCGGCTGCGGGCCGTGCGCTCGGGCGGGTTCTCCGCACTCGGCCTCGACCCCGCCGACGGGGTCGAGGCGCTGCACCAGGCGCTCGACATCGAGCCGTTCGGCGAGCACGGCACTGTGGCGCTGGTCGCCCCGCCGCTGATGCACGGCACCGGCCTGTACGGCGCGTTGGGTGCCCTGGCCGTCGGCGCGCCGGTCGTGCTGCTGCCCGGCCGCAGCGTCACCGGCGAGGACATCCTGGCCGCGATCGCGCGGCACCGCGTCACCGAGCTGCACATCGTCGGTGATGCCTTCGCACTGCGGCTGCTCGACGCGCTCGACGCGGCGCGCGATGCCGGCCGACCTGCCGACATCGCCACCCTTCGCAAGATGCGCAGTGTCGGGGCGGTGTGGAGCCCGGGGGTGAAGCGCAGGCTGCTCGCCTACGCCGACATGACGCTGCTCGACACGATCGCGGCGTCCGAGGGCGGGGTGTACGCGCACTCCTCGGTCACCCGCAAGAACGTCGACGAGCAGGACGCGAGCTTCGTGCTCGCCGCCGGCGCGCGCCTGCTCGACGAGGACGACAACGACGTGCCGCCGGGCTCCGGCCAAGTAGGCATGCTCGCCGCCCCGGTCGTGGCCGAGGCGGGCTATGCCGGCGCGCCGGAGCAGACCGCCGCCGCCTTCCGCGACCTCGACGGCGTCCGCTACTCGATCCCGGGGGACATGGCTGTGCTCGAGGCGGACGGGCGGCTGCGGCTGCTCGGCCGTGGCAGCTCCGTGATCAACACGGGCGGGGAGAAGGTGTACGCCGACGAGGTGGAGCTGGTGCTGCACGCTCACCCCGCCGTGCGCGACGTCGTGGTGCTCGGGGTTCCCGACCCGCGATGGGGGAGCGCCGTGGCCGCGGTGGTCTCCCTGGAGCGCGGCTCGCACGCGGACGCCGACGAGCTCGCGGCATTCGTCGCTGAGCGCCTGGCCTCCTACAAGAAGCCGCGCCATGTCGCCGTCGTGCCCGAGGTGCAGCGGCTCAACACCGGCAAGGCCGATCTGGGCTGGGCGCGCGCGCAGTTCGACCAGCAGCAGGGCGGGGAGCGGGACGCCACGGCGCCGACCGCCCGATGACCACGCCGTCGGCGCGGGTGCGGACGAGAAGTGGCTGGTGGGTGGTGGCGGGCGGCTCGGTGCTGCTCACCCTGCAGAACGGCCTGATCATGAGCGCGTTCGGCGCGTACCTCGTGGCCATCACGGCCGATACGGGCTGGTCGGCAGGGGTCATCGCGCTGGGCTACGCGATCGTCCAGCTGGGCAACGGGTTCATCTCGCCGATCACCGGGTGGTGCTGCGACCGCTTCGGCACCCGAGCCGTGTCGCGGATCGGGACGGTCACCACAGCGGTCGGGTTCGCGCTGGCCAGTGTCGTCGGCGAGGCGACGCATTTCGTCGGAGCGGTCGTCGTGATCGCGCTCGGCTGCTCCGCCGCCGGAATGATGCCGCTGACCGTCGCCGTGGTGCAGTCGGTGACCGAGCGGCGCACTCTCGCGCTGGGCCTGTTGCCGACCGGGGTGGCACTCGGCGGTCTGGCCGTCCCGCTCGTGACCTGGGCGCTCGACAGCTTCGGCTGGCGCGCCACCTTCATGGGCGTGGCCGTGGTGATCTTCGTGGTTGGCCTGGCGGCCGGCGTCGTCCTGCCCACCGACCGGGCTCCGCGACCGGTCGTGGGCGCGGCGACGGCCTCCGAACCCGCGGTGGTCGACGGCCCGACGGCCGTGGCTGCGTCGAAGGACCGGGCCGGCAGCGGTGACCACGACCTGCACAGCGCGCTGCGCACCAGCGCCTTCTGGCTGCTCGTTCTGGGGCACGGATCGGCACTTGTGGCGGTCAGCGCGGTCAACCTGCACCTGGTGCCGCTGATGACCCATCACCACGGGATCCCGCTCGCGATCGCCGGCCTCACCGTCGCGGTGATGTCGGTCGCGCAGCTGCTCGGCCAGATCGTCACGGGGTTCATCGGCGACCGGGTCGACAAACGCTGGTACGCGGCGATCTGCATGGTGGTGCAGACCGGGGTGCTGATCGCGCTCGCCATGGTGTCCGGCATCGGGCTCGTCGTGGCGGCGGCGATCGTCCACGGGATCGCCTGGGGGTTACGCGGCCCGACGATGACCGCCCTGCGCACCGACTACTTCGGAATCGGCTCGTTCGGCACGATCATGGGCTGGTCGATGGGCTTCGTCTCGCTGGGGTTGGTGGTGGGTCCGCTGCTCGTCACGGCGCTCGCCGATGGGCCGGCCGGCTACCCGGGGGCGTTCGTCGCGCTCGCGGTGGTGACGGGGCTCGGGTCGATCGCGTTCCTCGTGCTGCGCAAGCCCCGCCCGCCCGTCCGCCGTGTGGTGCAGCAGGCGGTCGGGTACGGGCGGCCCGAGGCGGCCTGAGCGCCGCCGGCCGCGCTCGGTGGGCGATCACAGGGGCGTGCGTCGTCCGGACGCGCCGGTGTTCCGGGGCGCTCAGCCCGGCGATCCGGTGATGTCGCGCCCGGGCACCGGCTGCCCCGCGTGCTCGCGGCTGCCGGCCCGGGTGCGCTGCGGATCGGGCGCGCTCTCCTCGGGGAAGCGGCGCAGGAACTCCCGCTCGAGGGCGAACATTCGCTGTGTGTGGGCCTCGAGTGCCGACTCGCTGCCGTGAAGCACCGTGTCGTGGCGGGTCTCGTGTACGTGGGCCAACTCGCGGCGGAGGTCGTCGTCGGCGAGCTCCTGGGGATCGATTCCGTGCGAACGGTCCGTCATGCCGCTGGAGTGCCCGGGGAGCACGCCGGCCATTCACCGGACCGGGTGATCGGCGATGCGCATGATCGTTGAGAATGGCGGCTCCACGACCAAGGGGCGGGTCTGCTGTGGATCGACCGGAACCATCACGACTGCCGGTGGCTCGGGCCGCCGAGCCGATGCGCGCGCCGGTGGCGGCCGCGTGGCCTCTCGGTGTGCCGGGCGCGGAGGCCACCGTGCCCGAGCCACCCGACGGCCTCGCCGATGCGCTGGTGGAGATCGTGCTCAGCGCACTGCCCATGGTGGCAGGCCGCATCCCCGCTGCGCCCGTGGCGCTCCTCGGCAGGCTGGCGGCACCCGCGGCCCCGGCGGATCCGCTCCGCCATGCACCGGGACGCCGGTCCGGAGTGGACCATCTGCTCGCGGAGCGGCTCCTCGGGGCGCTGGAGCTCACCGTCCCCGATGTCGCGCTCGACATCCCCGAGGCGCTGCGCGGCCCAGCGCGGGCCCGGGTGTCGCAGAGCAGGGGTGCCGTCGCCAGTATCTCGGCGAGTGGTGACAGCGAGGCCCACTCGGCCGTCACGCTGCTCGGCCAGATCGCACCCGGGCTCCGCGAGCTCGTCGCCGCACTCGTGGGCGCGCTCGCGGAGCACGAGCGCATCGCCCCGCTGCTGGAGGTACCTCCGGGCGCCGAGCAGGACGTGGCGGCCGCCCACGGCGGGATCCACCTGGCGCTCGCCGTCGTCACAGCGCTGGCGGTGCTCCGGGCGGCGGCGCCCCCGCTCCTCGGTGCGGAACCACCGGTGGTGGTCGGGGTGGCACTGGACGCGGCGACGCGGGTGCTGCTGGCGCGTCCGATGCCCGTCGCGTACGCCGCGGCGCTGCGCGAGCGGCTGCGGGCCGAGTACGTCATCCCACGGTTCTCCGCAGGCGACGTCCCGGTGCTGGAGCACCGGTTCGCCCTGGTCGAGGGCGCCTTCCCGGCCGTTGCCGGGGAACCGGCGAACGGCCTGGTCCAGGCGGTGCCCGGTGGGATCGTGGTGCGCACTGGCGTGAGCAGCGCCGCAGTGCCGGTGTGGCTGCGGGTGCTGTCCGAGGAGCCCACCGTGGTGGACCTCGCCTCGTGGCAGGAGATCGTCGACATCAGCTACACGGCGGAGGAGGGGGCCGCCTCGCTGCTGGGCCCGGCGGCGCCGGCGCCGTCGCACCTGCTGGGTCAGACTCCGCCGTGGCCCGGACCGGTACGGGCCCGCGTCTCGGCCCGTGGCCGCGACGAGCACGGCGACGGCGGCGAGCGCTACGAGATCGTCGTGTGGCCCGCGCCGCTCGCCGGGGAGCTGGTGCACAAGGCCACCGACCGGCTCGGCCACCGGCTGCGTGGGGAACCGGAGCCACCGGTCGTCGCCCGGCCCGAGACCGCCTACCGCTGGGTGCGTGGCACCGGTCTCGGCCCGGCGGGCACCGTCATGGTCGTCACCGGCGCGCAACCGGAGCAGGTGCTGGCCGCGTTCAACGCCGATCCGGCGCAGCCGGTGCCGCTGGCCGAGCTGTTCGGGCAGGCCGGCATCGACCCCTGGGTCGCCGTACTGCCGATCGACGGCGCGGTTCTCGCGCTGGAGTACAACGGCTGGCAGGGGGCGCAGGGGCCGGTGCTCCGGCGGGCCTCGGCACACGGCTCCGCGGCGAGCATGTACTGGAACGTCAACGCGCTCACGAGCCTGTCCTTCGCCCGCGACGGCGAGTTGCTGGCCTCGTTCGAACCGCCCCCGCCGGCACCCCCCGGCGACCTCGACGTTCTCGCGGCGCTGGCCCGGCTCGAGCTCGAGGACTATCACGACCGCGTCGAGAAGGGTCTCGTCGCGGTCGAGCGGTTCACCGGTCGCGGGGTGCGCGCCGAGGACGTGGCGCTCGTGGAGGCGGCGGGAATCGCCTACCGCATCCACGGGGCGTCCGGTTCGGACGCGGCCGGCGTCCTCTTCCGGGCACCGGACCGCTCCGCCGGGAGTTGACCGTCCGGCCCGGATTAGCCGTCGCCGCACCCGCCAGGCAGGATGGCGGGGTGATCGTCCGAGTGACGGCCGAAGGCGCCGTCGTGCAGGACGCCGACGACCTCGGCCGCCTGCACCTGCAGACCGACCTCGACGCCGACGGGCTCCGGGCCGCCCTGACGACCACCGGGATCGGCGAGCTGATCGACGCCGACAACGCCTGGCTGGATCTCGCGGTGCTGCGCTCCACGGCGCAGCTGGTCGCGACCGCCCCCGACTGGGCCGACCAGTGGGCGGGCATGACGGCCTACGCGGAGAAGAAGGGCTGGCTGTCGCCGGACGGGCGATCGGTGCAGGTCCACATCGAGCGCTGACGCGCGACAGTCAGTCCGTCAGGACGATCCGGACCTCCAGCTTCCCGCTCACCACCCGCGCCTCGAACCGGGGCGCGGGTGCGGTAGCCGGGCCGTGCACGACGTGGCCGTCGTCGAGCCGGAACTCGCTCCCGTGCCAGGGACACACCACCCGGGCGTCGCCGTCCGTGCCCACCACCTCGCCGCCCGAGAGCGGGCCCGCCAGGTGGGGGCAGCGATCGGCCAGCACACTCACCTGCTCACCGCGCCGCAGCACGAACACCGGCACTTCCCCCGCCGTCCGCCGCACCGGTGTGCCCTCGGGCACCTCGGCCAGCGCTCCCAGCGGTTGCCAACCCTGCGGCGCCAGGTCGCTCATGCGGTCGGCGTGGTTGGCCCCGAGGGCGAGGTGGTAGGAGAGGTGGCCGCCGAGGGCTGCGCCCACGCTGCTGACGGCGGCTCCGGCCAGCGACAGCAGCCGTCCTCCGCGGCGCCCGCGGGCCCGCTTCCACAGGGCCGCGGCGTAGCAGCTCACCGCCAGCGCGTTCGTCGAGGCGTGCACGAGCCCGACGCGCTGCTGGTCGGGGTGGGCCGCCGACCAGTCCGCCCATCCCGCGGCGACCGTGGGCGGCGTCAGGAGCAGGCCGGTGGCGATCAGACCGGTGGAGTAGCGGCGATCCCCGCGGACCAGGTCGATCAGCGACGCCGACAGGAACGTCCCGAGCGTGACGTGCACCAGCGCAGGGTGCAGGGGGTGGCCCAGCCAGACGCCGTGCAGCGCGTCCCTCACCCGGCGGTCGCGCAGCAGCCGCTGCACCACGGGGCGGACCGCAGCGGCCGGCCGGTCCAGCGCCTCGGCGCGTTCGAGCCGTCCGATCTGGTCGAAAGGTTGCACATCCGGCGGGTGACCCGTGTCGGCGCCCGGCAAACCCGTCGGTCATCGGTTCGCCCATGTGGTTGGCCTGTGCGGGTGTCCCGGAGATCGTCGCGGGTACCCGGAAGATCATGGGCACATCCACCCCCTCACCGTCGGCTGCGGGGACCTCGATGAGACCCCGGAGG
>DASYES010000514.1:0-2803 GCA_036498885.1 Pseudonocardia sp. | reverse complement strand
TTCGTCAGCGTGATCGGGCACGTCGTGGCCGACCGCCTGCGGGAGATGCTCGACGCGTTCGAGGCCGGCGAGGTGGGCCGCGCCCGTGCCGTGAACGCGAGCTGCCTGCCGATCACTCGCGCGATGGGGCGCGTCGGCGGGGCGGTGTTCTCGAAGGTAGGGCTTCAACTGCGCGGCATCGACGTCGGCAACCCGCGTCTGCCGCTGCCCCCGGCCACCGACGAGCAGGTGGAGGCCGTGGCAGCCGACCTGCGCGCGGCCGGCGTGCCGCTCGGTCCCGAAGCGTACCGATGCGCCGGTGAGGTAAGCGGCCTGTCGGCATCCAGCGCCAGAAGTCTCGAGGTCGGGGTCGCCTACCGCTGAGCATTCCCCGGCACGTTCACCACTATCACGAGGAAAACTACTTGAGTCGTCCCCCTGCACGGTCCGACCGCTCCCGGTCCGATCGCCGATCCCGGCCGCCCCGGCGCGAGCAGAGCCGCCCGGCTCCCCCAGAGGCGGTCAACCCTGTCGAGCTCCCGGCCGCGCCCCCGCCGCCGTTGCCGAGCGGTGCCCTGCGCGTGGTCGCGCTAGGCGGCATCGGCGAGATCGGCCGCAACATGACCGTGTTCGAGTACGAGGGCAGACTGCTCGTCGTCGACTGTGGCGTGTTGTTCCCCGCCGAGGATTCCCCCGGCGTCGACCTGATCCTGCCCGACTTCCGGGCGATCGAGGATCGCCTCGACGACATCGACGCACTGGTGCTCACCCATGGCCACGAGGACCACATCGGTGCCGTGCCGTTCCTCCTGCGGCAGCGCCCTGACCTGCTGATCGTCGGCTCTCGATTCACGCTCGCACTCGTGGCGGAGAAGTGCAAGGAGCACCGCCTCACCCCGCATCTGCTGGAGGTGAAGGAAGGCGCCCGAATGCGGCACGGGGCGTGGGACTGCGAGTACTTCGCGGTCAACCACTCCATCCCGGACGCCCTGGCCGTCGCGATCCGCACGCCGGCGGGTCTGGTGCTGCACACCGGTGACATCAAGCTCGACCAGCTTCCGCTGGACGGGCGCCTCACCGACCTGGCGGGCTTCTCTCGGCTCGGGGACGAGGGCGTGGATCTGTTCCTCGTCGACTCCACCAACGCCGACGTCCCCGGGTTCGTGATCGCCGAGCGGGAGATCGGCCCCGTGCTCGACGGGGTTTTCCACAACTCGCCGGCGCGCATCATCGTGGCCTGTTTCGCGAGCCACGTGCACCGCGTGCAGCAGGTGCTCGTCGCTGCGGCGGAGCACAGGCGAAAGGTCTGCTTCGTCGGCCGGTCGATGCTCCGCAACATGGGGCTGGCCGCCGAGCTGGGGTTCCTGGACGTGCCGGAGGGTCTGCTCGTCGAGCTCGACGAGGCGATGGAGCTGCCCGACAACGAGCTGGTGATCGTGTCCACCGGATCCCAGGGCGAGCCGCTCTCGGCGCTCGCGCGGATGGCCCGCGGCGACCACCGCTCGGTGGGGATCAAGCCCGAGGACACGATCATCCTGGCCAGCTCGCTGATCCCGGGCAACGAGACGGCCGTGTTCGGCGTGATCAACGGGCTCACCCGGCTGGGCGCCACGGTCGTGCACCAGGGCAACGCGAAGGTGCACGTCTCCGGCCACTCACCGGCGGGAGAGCTGCTGTTCCTCTACAACGCCGTGCGGCCGAGCAACGTCATGCCGGTGCACGGGGAGTGGCGCCACCTGCGGGCCAACGGCAGGCTCGCCGTGCAGACCGGGGTGCCGGAGAAGTCGGTGGTGCTGGCCGAGGACGGCGTCGTCGTCGACCTGGTGGACGGCAAGGCGTCGATCATCGGTCGTGTCGAGGTGGGTCGCGTGTACGTCGACGGGCTGGCCGTGGGCGACATCGGCGAGAGCACCCTCGGCGACCGCCTCGTGCTCGGCGAGGGCGGCTTCATCTCGATCACTGTGGCCGTCGACTCCAACACCGGTCGGGCCATGTCGCGCCCCACGCTGTCGGGGCGCGGGTTCTCCGACGACCCCAAGGCGCTCGACGCGGTGCTGCCTCTCGTGGAGGACGAGCTGTCCCGCACCGAGGCCGAGGGCATCACTGACACCCACCGCATCGCCCAGGCGGTGCGCCGCGTGGTGGGGAAGTGGGTGGGGGAGACCTACCGCAGGCGGCCGATGATCGTGCCCACGGTGATCCCCGTCTGACCGGCCCGCGTGCCGGGGCCGGAGGTCCGGCCCGGCACGCGGAGGGTCACTGGGCCGGGTCCAGGCGCACCACAGGGAACGTACGGGTGGTGTGGGTCTCGTACTCGCGCAGGTCGGGCCAGTACTCCACGAGAGTCGTGTACAGCCGATCCCGTTCGGGGCCCTCGCGCAACACCGTCGGCGTCGTCGTCAGCGTGCGCCCGGCGATCTCGATGGTCACCTCCTGCATCGCGGCGAGGTTGGCGACCCAGGCCGGCTCGTCAGGCGCGCCACCGGCCGACCCGACGAGCAGATAGCTGTCCTCGTGGGCCAGGCACAGCCGCGGATGGACGAACTCCCGTCCGCTCTTGCGGCCGACGTCGTGCATCGTTGACGTCGCTCATTCCATGACTCCCTGCGGATACGCCGGATGGTTGGCACCGGCGCAACGGTGCGCTGTAAAACAGACGATCTTACATTCCGCAGATTTACGCGGACCGGGTGCCCTTCAGCCGCCGTGCCGCGGGTCATGAGGCTCCTGGCCGGGCGGCAGGTTCGACCGGTCCGGGGCGATCACGGTGGACATGTCGCCCGAGTCGGGCAGCTTCACGTGCGGGATCGTCCCGTCGGCATCG
>DASYES010000513.1:0-5732 GCA_036498885.1 Pseudonocardia sp. | reverse complement strand
GTGCGCGGCGAGGTGGTTGACCCCGTACAGCGGGACGTCCCACGCGGCGGCGTAGGCCTTGGCGGCGGCGACGCCGACGAGCAGGGCTCCGGTGAGCCCCGGACCCGCCGTGACGGCCACGGCCTCGACGTCGCGCCCGGTCACCCCGGCGGTGGCGAGCGCGCGGTGCACAGCGGGCACCATCGCCTGCAGGTGCGCCCGCGAGGCGACCTCGGGAACCACCCCGCCGAAGCGCGCGTGCTCCTCCACGCTGGAGGCCACCTCGTTGGCCAGGAGCGTGACGCTCCCGCCCGGCTCGGCGCGCACCACGCCGACGCCGGTCTCGTCGCAGGAGGTCTCGATTCCGAGAACGATCATGCTGCCGGCTCCCGCCGCATCGTGTGTGCGTCGGCCCCACTGGGGCGGTAGTACCGCTTGCGCAGGCCGACGACCGTGAATCCCTCGTCCTCGTACAGCCGACGGGCCGCCTCGTTGTCGGTGCGGACCTCCAGGAACACCGTGGCACGCTCAGCGTCGGCCACCGCGAGCAGTCCGCGCAGCAACTCCCGCCCGATCCCGCGCCGCTGGTATTCCGGGTCGACCCCGATGGTGTGGATCTCCGCCTCCGCGAACGGCGGACCGGCCACGAACGCGATTCCGGCGTAGCCCACGAGCCGATCTCCGTCGCGCGCGGCGAGGTAGTGGTGGCCCGCGCGCAGCTCCTCACGGAACGCCGGCCCGCTCCAGGGGTCGTCGCCGGGGAAGAGCAGCTCCTCCAGCTCGGCACAGCGCTCCGCGTCAGCCAGGCGCAGCGCGTCGATCGCGGGCACGGTGGCCGTCATCCGGCGCTCCTGCCCGCTGGTTCACTCACCCGCTTGCGGGCACCGGGCTCCACGGCGTCGGGTCGGCGCAGGTAGAGCGGCTCGAGGGGGCCCGGGTGCGCCCCGGAGTGCAGCGCCGGAGCCGCCACCGCGACGAGCCCCGCAGGCGACGGTGCCGCCGGCTCCCACTCGGGAAGGCCGACGAGCGCGGCCGAGCCACCCGCTGCGGCGACGGCGCCCAGGCCGCCGACGCGGGCCGTCAGAACGGCGGGGGTCTCGACATGCGGGCCGCTGATGCGCCCGCCCTCGCCGTCGTAGAGCGCCCAGTAGACCTCACGCCGACGGGCATCGGTGACGACGAGAAGGGGACCGTCCGGAACGGGACCCCCGGCGAGCGACGCGGCCGCGATCGCGTCGAGCGAGCAGACGCCGTGGACCGGAATGCCGAGGGCGTCACCGAGTGCGGCGGCGGTGACCATGCCGACGCGCAGGCCGGTGAACGGACCAGGCCCGGTGCCGGTGACCACGGCGTCGACATCGCGCAGAGCCACACCGGCGTCGGCGCAGGCGCCCAGCACCTCAGGCATGAGGAGCTCGGCGTGCTTGCGGGCGTCGTGCGCGACCCGAACGGACCGCTCGACGACGGCGTCGCCCGTCAGCTCGACGACGCCCGCCGTGACGGCGGGCGTCGCAGTGTCAAGGGCGAGCACGAGCACAGGTCGAGCCTACGAGCGTGCCGCAGCGGCCGGTCGGACGGGGCGGCACTGGAGCCGCGGCACCGCGGGCGACTTCACCAGTCCGCGAGCAGCTCCGGGAGGTCGGCGAGGCGCTGGATCACGCCGTCGGGCTGGACGTCCACCGCCACGTGCTGCACGGCCGGGATCTCCGAGTGCGGCACGAGCACCGCACGCATGCCCACCCTCTTGGCCCCGCTGATGTCGTCATAGGGCCGGTCGCCCACGTACACGCAGCGGGCGGGGTCGGTGGCCCCGACAGCGGTCATCGCGGCTCGGAAGGCGGTGGGGTGCGGCTTCGTCCAGGGCAGCTCGCTGGTCCACACGCATGCGTCGAAGAGATCCAGCACGCCGTCACGGCGGAAGAGCTCCTCGTGCCATTCCCGAGGCCAGGCCGTGGACGACAGCACGCCGAGCTTGAGACCGCGCTCGCGCAGCGCGGCGAGCATCGGGGCCGCGTCCGGGTCGGTGGCGGTGTACTGCACCCAGTACTCGCGGTACGCCTCGAGCGCGGCCTCGTACCGCTCGCGCGGGTGGTCGGCGCCGTCGGCCGCGTCGGCCAGCACGTGGGCCAGCGTGAACGCGCGGTGCTCGTCACGCACCGTCATCCAGCGGGCCTCGTCGGCGGCCAGGAGCGCCGCCGCGAACACCTCGGCGCGGCCGGGGTCGTCGTGCAGGACGTCGGCGAGGCGCCGCCAACCGGCGAGGTGGTCCACGGTGGCCCAAGGGGTGAGCGTTCCACCCCAGTCGAAGATGACCGTGTCGATCACGCCGCCTCCACCCGGTGGACGCTCGCCACCCGCACGTCGTCGGGGCGGCGGGTGATCCGCACCAGCAGATGGCGCTCCGCGAGCCGCTCGGCCACGCCCTCACCCCACTCGACGGCCACCACCGCCTCGGCGAGGTCGGTGTCGAGGTCGAGGTCGTCCAGCTCCGCGGCGCCGCCGAGCCGGTAGGCGTCGACGTGCACGAGCGGCACGCCCGCCCCGCCGGGGAGCGGACGGTGCTCACGGGCGATCACGAACGTCGGCGACGTGATCGGACCGGCCACGCCCAGCCCGCGCGCCAGGCCGCGCACGAGGACGGTCTTGCCCGCCCCCAGCGGCCCCGACAGCACCACCAGGTCGCCTGCCTCGAGCCCGCCTGCCAGCCGCTCACCGAGCTCCTCGGTGTCGGCGGCAGCCGGCAGCTCCATCTCGACGTCGAGCTCGACCGGGTCCTTCGCCGGCTGCGTCATGCGCGCCGCCGCAGCCCGTTGGGCGCGCTCCGGACCGCGCTGCGACGCAGCAGGTCGACCAGCGCCTCGTCCATGGCTGCCGGCTGCTCCAGCATCGGCAGGTGCCCCACCCCGTCGAACCGCACGAGCGTGACCTCCGGCAACTCCGCCGCGATCACGTCGCTGTGGGAGAACGGGATGACGCGATCGGCGTCGCCTGCCGCGACGAGCAGCTCGCAGGTGGCGAGGGCGGGCAGCGCCGCGACCCGGTTGTGGCTACCGACCGTGTCGGCGAAGTCGGTGAGCGCGTCGACCGCGTTGGCGCTGATCATCTCGTCGACGAGGTCGACCAGGCAGGGCGCGACGTTTCGGTCGCCGTAGGCGAAACTGCGCGTTATCGCCCAGATCACGTCGCCCGCCGCCTTCCGCACGCCCTCCACGAGCTTCGGCTGGAGCCGGGCCGCGAGCCCGACGACGCGGGTGAGCGGGTTGTGCCGCGACAGCAGCGTGCCGGAGAGCCCACCACTGGCCACCTCACCCGCAGACGTGGACACCAGCGCCACACCGGCCACGCGTTCGGCGAACAGCGCAGGGTTCCGCTCCGCGAGCGCCATGATCGTCATGCCGCCCATCGAGTGGCCCACGAGCACGAGGGGCCCCTCGGGGGCGAGCGCCCTGATGACCGCGTCGAGATCGTGGCCGAGTTGCTCGATCGTGCAGCTCTCCCGCGGAGCCCGCTCGGAGCGGCCGTGGCTGCGCTGGTCGTAGAGCACGAGCCGCACGGTGGGGTCCGTGAGCGCGGGGAGAGACCGCCGCTGGAAGTGCCAGGTGCGCCGGTCGAGGGCGAACCCGTGAACGAGCACGACCGTGAGCGACGGGTTGCCGCCCGGCGCCTCGACCTCCTCGCAGGAGAGCCGCACACCGTCGTCGGCTGTGACCGAGTACGCCTCGCTCACAGGACCTCTTCCGGGCCCTGGCTCGGTCTCGGCGAGCTGGGTGGCGAGGCGACGCCGCTCAGCGGCGATCTGCGACCGCCTGCGTGCGGCCACGCCGACAGCGACCCCTGTGACGGCCGCACCCGCCGCTCCCACGGCAGTCCCCCAGATCTGCCCCCGGTTCACGAGCGCATCCCGGCGCCGACCACGGTGCGGGTGATGCGGCGCCAGTGGAGGCCCGTGACGATCTCGTAGTGGATCGTGCCCAGCTCGTCCGCCCAGTCCTGGGCGGTCGGCTCCCCGTGGTCACCGGAACCGAACAGCACCGCGGTATCCCCCTCACGGACCGGGTCGTCACCGCAGTCCACCATCACCTGGTCCATACACACCCTGCCGACGACGGGACGGACGACACCGCCGAGCAGCACCTGCATGCGCCCGTCGCGACCGAGTCTGCGCGGCACGCCGTCCGCGTAGCCGATCGGGAGGAGCGCGAGAGTGGTCTCACGCGGTGTGGTCCATTCATGGCCGTAGGAGACGCCCTCCCCCGCCGGCACCCGTTTCACCAGCGCCACCCTGCACCGGAGCTCCATCGCGGGCCGCAACGGGCTGCGCGCGGGCTGGCGGTCCAGCGGGTCGAGCCCGTAGACGGCGATACCGGGACGCACGAGATCGAAGTGCATGTCGGGCCGGGTGAGCGTGGCCGCGGAGTTGGCGAGATGCCGGATCGGCGACAGGCCGCGGTCCTTGGCCGCCTGCCACGCCGCGACGAGCCGCGCTTTCTGCAGGTCGTTGCTCGCGTGGTCCGGGACGTCGGCGTTCGCCAGGTGGGACCAGACCGCGACGACCTCGGCGATCCCGTCGGCAACGGCCTTCGTGGCATCGTCGAGCAGGTCGGACCAGTCGGCGGGCTGCGCTCCGCCCCGGGTGGCCCCCGTGTCGGCCTTCAGATGCAACCGGGCAGGTCGCCCCGCGCGGCGCGCACCGGCCAGCACCCCGGCGAGATGGCGGCGCGACGAGATCGACAGGTCGACACCCGCGGCCACCGCCTCGGTGAAGTCGTCGTCCGGAAGGTGCAGCCAGCACAGCACCGGCGCGGTGATCCCGCCGTGGCGCAGCTGCATGGCCTCGTCGAGGGTGCAGACGCCCAGCCAGGTCGCCCCGGCCTCCAGTGCGGCGCGACCGACGGGCACGGCGCCGTGGCCGTACCCATCCGACTTCACGACTGCCATCACAGCAGCGCCGGAAGCCGTGGCGGCCCGCAGGACCTCGATGTTGTGCCGGACGGCGTCGAGATCGACGACGGCCTCCGCACGCGCGCTCCCCGGCAGATCGACCACATCCTCATCATCTCATCCATGACCGTCACATCGCGGACAGAGCGATGATCAGAACCCAGAACGGCCGGGATCCCCCGGCCACCGACAACCCGGCGAGCCACCCACCCCCACCCGGCGAACAACCCGAATCACTCGAACCCCCCACAAGTCGCCCCGCACCGTTCCGCGAGTCGCCCGAACTCCGCTGATGAGTCGCCCCGCGCCGGCCCGCGAGACGTCGGGCGGCCGGTACGAACTCACGCACCTCGGATCGCGCGGATCGCCGCCGGAATCGCCGCCTGCAGCCTCGACGCCGGGGCCGGCGCGCCGCGGGCGGCCAGCTCGGACGCGAGCCCGTGCACGTGGGTCGCGCATCCCGCCGCCCACCGCGGTTCGAGCCCAGCGGCCAGCAGCGCACCGATGATTCCGGTGAGCACGTCTCCGGATCCGGCAGTTGCCGCCCAGGAGGACGTCGACGGGTGCACCAGCGCGCGTCCACCAGGCTCGGCGACCACGGTGGCGTTGCCCTTGAGCAGCACGGTGATACCCAGTTCGGCGGCGGCCCGGCGGGCAGCCGCAACCCGGTCGCTGCCGACCTCACCCGCGATGCGCGCGAACTCTCGGTCGTGCGGCGTGATCAATACCGGCCTCCCTCGCAGCGCCGCACGGAGATCCGCGTGCTGGGCGAGCAGGGAGATCCCGTCGGCGTCGATGCAGAGTGGAACGTT
>DASYES010000512.1:0-8907 GCA_036498885.1 Pseudonocardia sp. | reverse complement strand
CGGCGAAGCGTCGCAGTGTCAGTGGATGTTCACACCGTGCTTTTCCAGCACTCCGGCGCGCTGCTGCAACGCGTACCCGGGCTGCACGACGCCGGACGCGACGGCAGCCACCGGCCGGAGCTGATCCGGGTCGCCGGCGGCGTGTGGCGAGTACTCGACACAATCAGGCCCGTTAGCGGAATCGCGCAGACCGCTCCGAACCGATGATCAATGCCATGACGCAAGGGAAACGCTCACGGTCCCGACCCATGATCGTGCTCGTCATCGGGCATGCGGTCGATGACCTCTATCAGGGAGCCGTTCCCGCAATCGTCCCGTTCCTGGTCGCCGAGCGATCGTACGGATATCTCGCGGCCTCCGGCATCACCGTCGCCGCGACCCTGCTGTCGTCCGTCGTGCAGCCGTTGTTCGGCATGCTCACCGACCGCCGTCGGATGCCGTGGCTGGTCCCGCTCGGAATGACACTCGCCGGCGCGGGCATCGGTCTCTCGGGCGTGAGCGACTCATATCTGATGACCTGGGCGGCCATCGCCCTCTCGGGCCTCGGGGTCGCCGCCTACCATCCGGAGTCCGCCCGGCTCGCCCGCTCGGTCAGCGGCGGCAGTCACGTCGCGATGAGCTGGTTCTCGGTCGGCGGGAACATCGGGTTCGCGCTCGCACCCGTGATCGTCACCCCGGCGCTGCAACTGGGCGGGCTGAGCGCGAGCCCACTGCTCGTCATCCCGGCCGCGGTCGGCTGCGCCCTCACGGTCTCGGCCCTCGGCCGGTCCGGCATTCGCACACAGGCACCGCGAACGGGCACGATCACGAGTGGCCGGGACGACTGGCGGCAGTTCAGCCGCCTGACGATCGTGGTCATCTGCCGTTCGATCGTGACATTCGGCCTCAGCACGTTCCTCGCGATCTGGGTCGCGGGGCGGGTGAGCGGTGGCCCGGTGGCCGGTGAGGTCGCCCTCGTGGTCCTGTTCGGGGTCGGCGCGGCCGGCACGCTGCTCGGAGGGGTGCTGGCGTCGCGATGGGGTCGCATCCGGACGATCCGTGTGTCGTACGCGGTCGCCGTGCCGGCGCTGATCGGCGTCGCACTCGTCCCCGGACCAGCCGTGTACCTGCTGGTGGCGTTGACCGCCGTCGCCACGTACGTGCCGTTCTCGCTCCATGTCACGCTCGGACAGGACTACCTGCCGAACAGGCTCGGCACGGCCAGCGGTGTCACGCTGGGTCTCGCGGTCAGCGTCGGCGGCCTCGCGGCCCCGGGCGTCGCAGCCCTGGCCAACGCATACTCACTGCAGTTCGCGCTGCTCGCTCTCGCGCTGCTGCCCCTTGCGGCGCTGCTCGCGGCGCGCCGCATGTCGGAGCCGCGAGCCGCCGCCGAACCGCACACCGCAGCGGTGGGCGGCGGCGCAGCCGTTCGTTGACGACTCCTTACGCCGGCTCCCGGTGCCGGCACGCTGTGCGGCGCCGCGCGTCAGACCGGGGCGACGTCGCTCTGCCCCGTGGCAGCACGGACCGCCTCGGCCACGGCCGGGGCGACCGCGGAGTCGAAGACGCTCGGCACGATGAACGACGGGTTCGGCTCGGTGACGACGTCGGCGATAGCGGCAGAGGCGGCGAGCATCATCGCGTCGGTGATATCGCGCGCCTGGGCGTCCAGCAGGCCGCGGAACACCCCGGGGAACGCGAGCACGTTGTTGATCTGGTTGGGGTAGTCCGAGCGGCCGGTGGCCACCACGGCGGCCTTGGCCATCGCGATCGCCGGGTCGATCTCCGGGTCGGGGTTGGCCAGGGCGAACACGATGGCGTCGGGAGCCATCGTGGCGAGCTCCTCGGCCCCGAACAGGTTGGGTGCCGACACTCCGATGAACACATCGGCATCGACGAGCGCGTCGGCGAGCGAGCCGCACACCCCTGCCTCGTTCGTGTGGTCGGCGATCCAGGCCAGGTTGTCGTCGAGTCCGGTGCGACCCGGGTGGACGATCCCGTTGATGTCGACGGCCAGAACGTCACCCGGCGCGCTGGAGCGCAACAGTCGGATGATCGCAGAGCCGGCGGCACCGACCCCGCACACCACGACCTTGCAGTCCGCGAGCTTCTTGCCCACCACGCGCAGCGCGTTGCGCAGCGCAGCGAGGACGACCACCGCCGTGCCGTGCTGGTCGTCGTGGAAGACCGGGATGTCGAGCAGCTCCCGCAGCCGCGCCTCGATCTCGAAACAGCGGGGGGCCGCGATGTCCTCGAGGTTGATGCCACCGTAGGCGGGGGCGAGGATCTGGACGGTGCGGATGATCTCCTCGGTGTCCTGGGTGTCCAGGCACACCGGCCAGGCGTCCACCCCGGCGAAGCGCTTGAACAGCGCCGCCTTGCCCTCCATCACCGGCATTGCGGCGGCCGCTCCGAGATTGCCGAGGCCGAGCACGGCAGACCCGTCGGTGACCACCGCTACCGTGTTCCGCTTGATGGTCAAGCGCCGCGCATCCGCCGGGTTCGCCGCGATGGCCTGGCAGACCCGAGCGACGCCGGGGGTGTAGGCGCGCGAGAGGTCGTCGCGGTTTCGCAGGCTGACCTTGGACTCGACGCTCAGCTTGCCGCCGAGGTGCAGCAGGAACGTGCGGTCGGAGACCTTGCGCACGCGCACGCCGGGTAGTGCCTCCAGCGCGGCGGTGATCTCTCCCGCGTGGGCCTCGTTGAGCGCGTTGCAGCTGATGTCGATGACGAGGATCTCGTTGTGGGCGGCCTCCACCACGTCGAACGCGGTGACGACGCCCCCGACGCGGCCGATGGCCATCGTGAGGTCACCCGCAGCGCTGGCGGAGGCAGGCACCTCGACCCGCGCGGTGATGGCATAACCGGGACCGGGAACTGGCACACCAAGACATTACCGTCGGCGATCGCACTACCTGCCGGCCCGGGTCGTGCGGCCCTGCTCACTTCTCCTGCGGTGAACACTCGATGAACCCGAATGCTCCCCAAGGGGTTGTGACGGCTGGATCCCGGGTGTGGGATGGCGCACACGTCAGCATCGACACTCGACATCGACGCAGTGCTGCGGAGGTGGTCTCCCATGGCCGTCAGAGCAGAAGCCGGGCAGCGGACGGGGAACCGATCACGGGTTCCGACCGCCGGCGACCCGTCCCGAGTGCGCAACGTGGTCCTCGTGGGACCGTCGGGCTCGGGGAAGACGACGCTGGTGGAGGCGCTGCTCGCGCATGCAGCAGCGATTCCCCGGGCCGGGGCGGTGGTCGAGGGCACCACCGTCTGCGACCACGATCCGGCTGCGGTCCGGCAGCAACGATCGGTCGCGCTGTCCGTCGCTCCCCTGCTCCACGAGGATACGAAGATCAACCTCATCGACACCCCCGGCTACGGGGACTTCGTCGGTGAGCTCCGCGCTGGTCTGCGCGCCGCCGACGCCGCACTGTTCGTCGTGCCGGCGAACGAGGGACGCGAGGGTCAGATCGACCCCGCCACCGTCGCGCAGTGGGAGGAGTGTGCCGAGGTCGGCATGCCACGCGCCGTGGTGGTGGCGCGCTGCGACCACGCACGCGCCGACCTCGAGGCCACGATCGCCGCCTGCCAGGACGTGTTCGGCGGCGGTGTTGCGCCGCTCTACCTCCCCATCCGCGAGGGGGACCGGCTCGCGGGCCTGTACGGCCTGCTCACCCAGTCGCCAGTCGGGCAGGCACCGCCCGGGGCGGAGGATGCCCGCAGCGAACTCGTCGAGGGCATCATCGAGCAGTCCGAGGACGAGACGCTCATGGAGCGCTACCTCGGCGGCGAGGACCTGGACGTCACCACACTCATCGACGACCTCGAGACGGCCGTCGCCCAGGGCGCCTTCCACCCGGTGATTCCCGTCTGCGCAAGCAGCGGGATCGGGCTCGACGCGCTGCTGGAGGTGCTCGTCGGTGGGTTCCCCTCACCACTGGAGCGGGCACTCCCGCCGGTCACCGGCGTCGACGGGACCCCGCATCCGCCGCTCACGGCCGACCCGGAGGGCCCGCTCGCCGCCGAGGTCGTGCGCACGTCCGCCGACGCCTACGTCGGGCGTGTGTCGGTGGTGCGGGTGTTCTCCGGGACGCTGCGCCCGGAATCCACCGTGCACATCAGCGGGCACCACGTGGTCATCCCCGCCCAGCGGAACGGCGAGCCGGACGGCTCCGAGCCCGACGGCCACGACGCCGACGAACGTCTCGCTCACATCTACGCCCCGCTCGGAGCGACGCTGCGCGAGGTCGATGCGTGCGTGGCGGGTGACATCTGCGCCCTCACGAAGCTCGGCACCGCCGAGACCGGCGACACGGTCTCGGCCAGCGAGCACCCGCTGCTGCTCTCCTGCTGGGACCTCCCCCGGCCGCTGCTGCCCGTCGCGGTGGCCACCCGCACCCGGGGAGACGAGGACGCACTGGTCAAGACGCTGGGAAAGATCGTCGCGGCCGACCCGACGCTGCGCCTGGAACGCAACCAGGAGACCCACCAGACGGTCCTGTGGTGCATGGGCGAGGCCCACGCCGACGTCGTGCTGTCGCGGCTGCGCGCCGGCGGCGCGGAGGTGGACACCGAACCGGTGCGCATCCCGCTGCGCGCCGCTCTGGCCAGGCCTGCCCGGGTCACCGGACGCCACGTCAAGCAGTCCGGTGGCCACGGCCAGTACGCCGTGTGCCACATCGAGTTCGAACCGCTGCCGCGCGGCTCGGGCATCGACTTCGTCGACAAGATCTTCGGTGGCTCGATACCCAACCAGTTCATTCCGAGCGTGGAGAAGGGGGTGCGCGCCCAAGCCGCTCGCGGGCTGACCGAGGACCACCACCCGGTGGTCGACTTCCGCGCCACGCTCGTGGACGGCAAGGCACACAGCGTCGACTCCTCGGACGCCGCGTTCCAGACGGCAGGCGCGCTCGCCCTGCGGGAGGCGGCTGAGGCGTGCGGCGTGCAGATCCTCGAGCCGTACGACGAGGTCACGGTGCGCGTCCCGGACGAGCACCTCGGATCCGTGCTCGGGGACCTGTCCGGCCGGCGTGGACGGGTACTCGGCACCGACGTCGCCGGACCGGGGCGCTCGCTGGTGCGCGCCGAGGTGCCGTGCACCGAACTGCGTCGCTACGCCGTGGACCTGCGCGCGATGACCAGCGGTGCGGCGACGTTCTCGCGCGGGTTCGCCCGCTACGACGTGGCACCGACATGACGGTCCGGATGCTCCGCCCGCACGCAGACGCCCGTCAGGGCACGCCGAGGTAGCGCAGCACTGCGGTCGTGGCCGCCGCCAGCACGACGACCAGCACGAACGGCACCTTCCGCCAGGCGGCGACCGCGCCGACGGCCACACCCGCCGGCCTGGCCCATCCGGCGAACCCGGAGCCGTCGGTGAGTGCCGCGGTGGCCACGAGCGCGACCAGCAGGGCGGTGGCGCCGAGGTCGACGTAGCGCTCCACCCGATCGGGAAGGCGCATGCGGTCGCGCAGGACGACACCGGTCAACCGCAGCAGGTAGGTGCCGCAGGCGAGGGTCAGCACGGCGGGCCAGTTCACGCCTCGCGCCCCCGACTCGCCGGAAGCCGCGCGGCGACGAGACCGGCCAGCCCGACCAGCACCGGCAGACCGGCGGGCAGCCACGGCGTGGCCATCAGTGCCGCCGCCGCGGCCAGGATCCCGACCCGGCGGGCGTCGGCCCGGCGCAGCGACGGAAGCAGGAGCGCCAGCAGTGCGGCCGGGAACGCCGCGTCCACCCCGAACGAGTCGGGGTCCGGCACCGCGGAACCCGCCAGCATCCCTGCCGCCGTTCCCAGGTTCCACGCGACGAACAGCAGCGCGCCGCACAGCCAGTACGCGGTGCGCGAACGCGTGCCGCCGCCCCGGGCCCGGGAGAACGCCACGCTCTCGTCGACCATGACGTGCGTGCCGAGCAGCCGAGCGGGCCAGCGCTCGGCGATGTTGCCGCCGACGGCCAGCCCGAACGGCACGTGCCGTGCGTTGATCAGCAGACCGGCAGCCACCGCCGCGATCGCACCGCCTCCCGCCGCCACCACGGCGACGACGAGGAACTGCGAGCCGCCCGCGAACACGAGCAACGACAGCGCCATAGTGAGAGCCATCGGCACCCGGGCGGTTGCGGCCAAGGCACCGAACGACGCGCCGACCAGCGCGATCGCCGACGCGAGCGCCACGGCGTCCCGGAGGTCCTCCCGGTCTATTGTTCGGCTGAGCGAACGCATGTCCCACACAGTGAACGGTAGGTAATCCGTTCGTCAAGTCGAACGAGGAGTCCGATGGACCGAACGGCACCCTTGGCGACCATCGCCGCCTCGCTCCGCCGGGAGCGCGAGCGCCACGGCATCTCCCTCACCGAGCTCGCCCGGCGTGCCGGCGTGGCGAAGTCGACGCTCTCCCAGCTCGAGTCGGGCGCGGGCAACCCGAGTGTCGAGACCCTGTGGGCACTCGCGGTGGTGCTCGAGGTGCCGTTCTCCCGTCTGGTGGAGCCGCCCGTCGCCCCCGTGCAGGTGGTGCGGGCGGGAGAGGGCGTGGCGATCCCGTCGGAGCACGCTCGGTTCACCGGAACCCTGCTCGCGGCCTGCCCTCCCGGAGCCCGCCGTGACCTGCACGTCATCGCCGCCGAACCAGGCCCGGCGCGCACCGCGCACGCGCACATCCCCGGCACGGTCGAGCATCTGATCGTCACGTCGGGACGATGGCGTGCGGGCCCGGCCGCCGATGAGGTCGACCTCGGCCCCGGTGACTATCTTCGCTTCCCCGGCGACCGGCCCCACACCTACGAAGCCGTCGAGCCCGGCTCGGTCGCGGTGCTGGTGATGGAGTACGTGTAGCCCCCCACCAGCACCGCGACCGGGACCGGGTCCGAATCCGAGGTCGCGATCAGCCCCCGGGCACCGCGGCCGGCGCACCACCGGGCCGGATCGCATCCGGGCCACCCTCGGCGAGCCGCCGCCCGAGGAACGCCTCGCGCAAGCGCACATCGGACTGAGCCCGCGTCGAACTGGTCACTCGAGCCACCAAGCCTCCGGGAGGCGGAGCCACGGGCCTGAGCTGGTCCAGGTTCCGCTGCCCGAGCGTGTGCCTGAGGTCGGTGACGAGGCCACTGACCAGCTCACCGAGGGGCAGCGAGTACTGCTTGACCCAGTCGACGTGCATGTAGGACTCCTGCACGGATCCTGACCCGCTGTTCGGGAACCAGTCGAGCTGGACGCACAGGTGCATGGGACCCGGAGGCAGGATGCTGACGTCCGTGGTGCGGTACCACTCCCTGCCGTCGACGAAGGCGGCGACGTGGGTGGGCGTCCACTCGACCGCCCAGTTGTGCCACTGCGTCGCGTCGATCCGCACCTGGCCGTGCACCTGGTTGTTGTTCGGGCCGTAGTGCAGGAAGAAGTCGGTGGTCTGACGGCTCTCGTCCATCATCTCCATGAAGTCGATCTCCCCGCCCACCGGGAAGTTCTCGGCGTCGGGCCAGAGGAGCATCAGGGCGTTGTACGTCTCGTCGGACGCGGGCGCCCGCACCCTGCCCTCCCAGCGGCCGTACATCTGGCCCGGGTTCCACGCCATGCCCTCGGTATTGCCCTGGGAGTCACCGGTGATGGTCATCACCCCGTTCTGGACGCTCACCGCATCGGGCGTGCGGCGCCCGTTGCCCGCGTGACCCGGTCCGTCGTAGAGATCCCAGTCGGGGCCCAGGCCTGAGGTGAACTCGTCCGCCCGGTTCGGCGTGCCCCATCCGAACCGCTCGGCCGCGGTGGTGCCGTCGCCAGTAGGGGGACATTCGGGCGGGGTCGTGGGCGGGGTCGTGGGCGGGGTTGTAGGCGGGGTCGTGGGCGGAACCGTGGGCGGGGTGGTCGGCGGAAGCGTCGGCGGGGTCGTCGGCGGAACCGTGGGCGGAGTCGTCGGCGGTCCGACCGGGGGCACCAGCGGCGTCAGCACGATCGGCACCGGGAAGGGAATCGGCACCGGGAACGGCATCGGGAAGGGCACGGGGTACGGCACGAACACCGTCCCACCAGGCGAGGCCGGGGGCGGCACGACGGTCGGCGGCGGCAGTGTCGGGAACACCGGCGGAAGCGTCGGCGGCGTCGGGAACACCGGGGGAAGCGTGGGCGGCGTCGGCAGTACCGGCGGCAGCGTGGGCGGCGTCGGGAGGACCGTCGGCTGCGCGACCGGGATCTGCGGCCTGGGTAGCGGGACCGGCTGTCCCAGCGGCTTGGGCAACGGCACCGGCGGCGACTCGGGCTTCGCCGCGGCAACGCCCGGAGCGTCGGGCTTCGCCAGGCCGACGGCGGGTGGCGCCGGCTTTCCCGCCTCCGGGCCGGGCTTCGGCGGCTCCGGTGCGCCCTCCTTGATCGCGCCCACCTGCCCCTTGCCCGACGCATCCACCGAGCCCTTGCCCGACGCATCCGTCAGGCCCTTGCCCGACGCGTCGACGAGCCCCTTGCCCGACGCATCCGCGAGGCCCTTGCCCGACGCGTCGACAAGCTCCTTGCCCGACGCATCCACCAGGCCCTTGCCCGACGCGTCGGTCAGCCCCTTCACCGACGTGTCCACCAGTCCCTTGCCGGACGCATCCGACAGCCCCTTCCCGGAGCCCGGGGCATCGGGCATGCCCTTGCCCGGGGGGACGGATTTCGGCGGCACCGTCGGAGGGGTGGTCGGTGGCGTCGTCGGCACACAGGTCGGCGGCGGCGTCGGCTGCGCAATCGCCGCCAGCGATCCGGTGAGCATCGTCATGACGACGATGCTCACAACGGTCGCATATCGCCTCATCTACCTCGCCTGCCCCTCGTGTCCCTTAAGTCACAGATCGGACATGGGGCAGACTAGGCGCGGTCGATTACTCAGGAACGCTGGTTCACCAGACCGTGTGGGTGTTCCCGCCACTTCGGGGCGCCGATTTCGGCACAGAACGTCGTCG
>DASYES010000511.1:0-9189 GCA_036498885.1 Pseudonocardia sp. | reverse complement strand
GAGGAGGGGCGCAACGAGCTCACGCAGGTGCAGGAGTTCCTCGTCGCCAAGGCCGCGGAGACCCCCAACGGCACGCCGACCGATCCCGGCACCCCGCTGTCCACGCAACCGTCCCGCCCGGTGCCGCCCGGTGCCGCGATCCAGCGGCCCGGCAGCTCCAGCCGTACGGAGCCGCCGCAGTCGACGTCCGGCACGCAGGTTCCGCCCTCCTCGGCGTCGGTTCTTCAGGGAGTCCCGGTCTCACCGGGGGCCTCCGGAAGTACCACCCCTCCCTCGGAGGATTTCTCGTCGCGCGACCCCCGCCATCAACGCGGTCACGGTCCCGGGTCCGGTGGCCCCAGCGACGGCTCGAGTCCCGACCCGCGGCGGCAGCAGGTGTCGCCCGCATCGCCCGATGGCCCGACGGGATTGCCCACGAGCCCGGCCGGCAACACGACGGCACCCCAGGCTCCACCGCCGAGCCGTGGCCCGGACACCACGGGCAGCCCTGGGCCGACCACCCATCCGCAGACGCCCCCGGCCACCGCCGAGGGCGATCCGGAGGATTCGCGTTCCACTCGGCCAGGGCAGGGCGGATCGACCAGCTCCACCCAGAGCATGGGTGACGCACCCAGCGCCGACCGGGGCCCGGATGGGCAGCCCACCGCGAGCCGCGGTGGGAGCGGGCTCACGGGGACCACGGCGGCGGGTTCCGATTCGGAACCGCCCACCAGCACCGTCAGCTGAGACCGGAAACGGCGACGGCCCCCGATCCACCGGATCGGGGGCCGTCGCCGTTGTGCGTGACGTCAGGAGTCGGACAGCACCGCGTCGGCGTAGCCGCGGCAGTACTCCCAGGTGACGTAGCTGGTGGGGTCGGGGTCGAAGGCGGGCTCGTGGGGCCGCATCTGCCCCTCGTCCAGCAGCTGCTGGAGGCTCGCCCGTAGCAGGCTCCACTCGTGGAAGTGCTGCTCGCCGCAGTCGCCGCAGTCGACGACGATGCCGCGCACGCCACGGGCCTCCAGCAGAGCCTGATAGACGGCGAGGTCGGCAAGGTCGGCCACAACCTCATCGCGCTCGGCCTCGGTCAGCCCGTCCTGCTCGCCGCCCTCTGGACCGTCGAGGGAGAGGGCGGGGTCATGCGGGTCACCGGCGAAAGGGTCCGGCGGCAGGGCATCAGGTGACACAGGTGCGACGATACCCGCACCGGGCACCGGGTGGATCGTGCGCACCAGGTTCACCGCGGCGGGGATGGCGCGGATGTACCGGACTGTGGTGATGGACTCGGCACGGCTGGGGGCCGAGGTATGGGTGGCGCGGATACGATGTCGGGAAATCTCCCCGCCGCCCGGACCGCCGTGTAGCGGCGGAGGCGCAGGGATCGACGGGATGGTGCCGATGACCAGCGAGGCCGCAGGGTTTCCCCCGAAGTTCGCGATGCTCGGCCTGACGTTCGACGATGTTCTGCTGCTCCCTGCTGAGTCCGATGTCGTTCCCAGCTCGGTCGACACGAGCACGCAGATCACGCGCCGGGTGCGGATCCGGGTGCCGCTCGTGTCGTCGCCGATGGACACGGTCACCGAGTCCCGGATGGCCATCGCGATGGCACGGGCGGGTGGGCTCGGTGTGCTCCACCGCAACCTGTCCACCGAGGAGCAGGCGGCCCAGGTGGAGGTCGTGAAGCGCTCGGAGGCAGGGATGGTGACCGACCCCGTCACCTGTGCTCCCGACGCCACCCTGGCCGACGTCGACGCGCTGTGCGCGAAGTTCCGCATCTCGGGCGTTCCCGTCACCGACGCGGGCGGGCGTCTCGTCGGCATCATCACCAACCGCGACATGCGGTTCGAGATGGACCACAGCCGCCCCGTCCACGAGGTGATGACGCACGCCCCGCTGATCACAGCCAGGGTGGGCGTCACCGCTGAGGCGGCGCTGGGACTGCTGCGCCGGCACAAGCTCGAGAAGCTGCCGATCATCGACGGCGACGGCATCCTGCGCGGGCTGATCACGATCAAGGACTTCAACAAGACCGAGAAGTATCCGCTCGCCACGAAGGACCCGGACGGGCGCCTCGTCGTCGCCGCTGCGGTCGGCGTCGGCGAGGAGGGCTACTCGCGGGCGATGCAGCTCGTCGAGGCCGGCGTCGACGTGTTGATGGTGGACACCGCTCACGGGCACTCCCGGCGGGTGCTGGAAACCGTCGCGAAGCTGCGGGCCGAGGTCGGGCACCACGTCGACGTGGTGGGCGGCAACGTGGCCACCAGGGCCGGCGCGCAGGCGCTCGTCGAGGCCGGCGCGGACGCCGTGAAGGTGGGCGTCGGGCCTGGCTCGATCTGCACCACCCGGGTCGTGGCCGGTGTCGGGGCGCCGCAGATCACCGCGATCTACGAGGCCTCGCTCGCCTGCGCGCCTGCGGGCGTCCCCGTGATCGGCGACGGCGGCATCCAGTACTCCGGCGACATCTCCAAGGCGATCGCAGCCGGTGCGTCGTCGGTGATGCTCGGGAGCCTGCTGGCGGGCACCGCGGAGTCGCCGGGCGAGCTGATCCTGGTGGGTGGCAAGCAGTTCAAGACCTACCGCGGCATGGGCTCGCTCGGGGCGATGCGTTCGCGCGGCGGGGAGGGCGGCGGCAAGTCGTACTCGAAGGACCGCTACGCCCAGGACGACGTGCTCAGTGAGGACAAGCTGGTGCCCGAGGGCATCGAGGGCCGCATCCCGTTCCGGGGGCCGCTCGGGCAGGTCGCGCACCAGCTCGTCGGTGGCCTGCGGTCCGGGATGGGCTACGCGGGCGCGCAGACGATCGAGCAGCTCCAGGGGGCGCAGCTCGTCCGGATCACCGCCGCGGGGCTCAAGGAGAGTCACCCGCACGACATCACGATGACGGTCGAGGCGCCCAACTACGTAGCCCGTTAAAGGTTCGCGGCCGGGCCTGTCTACGCTGGTCATCCGTGCGTGACCTCGTGGAGATCGGGATGGGCCGGGAGGCCCGTCGCAGCTACGACCTGTCTCAGGTCGAGATCGTGCCGTCTCGGCGTACCCGCAGCTCTCAGGAGGTGTCCACCGCCTGGCAGCTCGACGCGTACCCGTTCGAGATCCCGCTGGTCACCCACCCGACCGACGCGATCGTCTCGCCGGCGAGCGCCGTGCGGATCGGGCAGCTGGGTGGGCTGGCGGTGCTCAACGCCGAAGGCCTCTGGGCCCGGCACGCCGACGCGCAGGGTGCGCTGGAGCGGGTGCTCGACGCCGCCGGCAACGAGGACCCCTCGGCCGCCGTGCAGCTGCTGCAGGAACTGCACGCCGCGCCGATCCAGCCCGCGCTGTTCGCGGAGGCACTCAAGACGGTGGCCGAGGCGGGGGTCACCGTGGCCGCGCGGGTGAGCCCGCAGCGGGCCCGGGAGCTCACCCCCGACCTGCTTGCCGCGGGCGTCGAGATCCTGGTGGTGCAGGGCACGATCATCTCCGCCGAGCACGTCTCGGGTGGGGAGCCGCTGAACCTGAAGGAGTTCATCAACTCCCTGGACGTGCCGGTCGTCGCCGGTGGGGTGGGCGATTACCGCACGGCGATGCACCTGATGCGCACCGGCGCAGCCGGGGTGATCGTGGGGTACGGGGAGTCGTCGGCCACCACCACTGATGACGTGCTCGGGATCGGCGTGCCGATGGCCACGGCGATCGTCGACGCGGCCACGGCTCGCCGCGACTACCTCGATGAGACCGGCGGCCGCTACGTCCACGTGATCGCCGACGGTGGGATGACCGGCTCGGGCGACATGGCGAAGGCCATCGCCTGCGGGGCCGACGCGGTGATGCTGGGCGAGCAGCTGGCCGAGGCGTCGGAGGCACCCGGGCAAGGCCTGTACTGGACCTCCGCCGCGGCCCATCCGTCCCTGCCGCGTTCGGAGGTCACCGGTTTCCCGCCCGGTGAGCGTGACCTGCAGACGCTGCTCTTCGGCCCTTCCAGCAGCCCCTACGGCCTGGTCAACCTCTTCGGTGCGCTGCGGCGGGCAATGGCGAAGACGGGCTACTCGGACCTCAAGGAGTTCCAGCGCGTGGGGCTCACCGTCAGGGGTTGACGTAAGCGCCTGACCGGCGGAAACAGCTCGCGGGAAGGCATTCCACGTCAGGGGCGCGGAGCGGATCCGGTGTGGAGGTGCGCGCGGCGCCGGCTGCTCGGTGTCATGTCGTACCGCCGCCGGAACGCCCGCTCGAACGTACGGAGATCGAGGAACCCGGCGGCCGCCGCGATGGCCGATATCGTCTGCCGGTCGTCCCCCCGGCCGGACAGCTGCCGGGGCCGTCCCCGCCCGGCACGGAGGGGGTGATGTTCCGCAGCGCCATCGCGAGCAATTCGATCGCGCCGTGCCCGGCGTCGAGCCGCTGCGGCGCAGTGAGGTCGTCTGCGACCTCGAACAGGCGATCCAGGTAGGCGGACAGCATCTGCATGGCCGGGGCGGCCGGGTCCATGTTGCGTGCACAGCCATCGGTGGTCTCGGCGGTACGGAGCGGGAGCAACTCGCGGGAGAAGCGCAAGCTCATGCGCCGGGTCTCGGTCGACGAGGTCCGCTCGTAGCGGCTACGCGCCTCGGTGAGCACTCCGGTACCGGCCGCCGGCTCGGCGCAGCGGTCGTGCCGGCGGACGCGGCCCAGGCCGGCCATGTATTCGCAGAAGACCATCAGGTCGTCGGCTGATGCGCGCGCTGCCATCCGGTCGGTCCGGACCGCCGACATCCGACCCAGATGCCCCCGAGTGAGTGCCAGGGTCTCGCCCAGGTCGTGGATCGCCTCCCTGCGGTTCAGCCGATGGCCACCAGCGGGAGCGCCAACAGGATGGCGGATCGTCGCACCGACGCCCGACAGTGCACGCCGGGTGCCGACGGTTCAGCGGGGAACAGGAACCGCTGCACGCTCGGCCAGAAGTCGTGTCCGCTCGTTGACTACTCTGGAGTTGTGCAGCCCTCCACCGTCCTCGTCGTCGACTACGGGGCCCAGTACGCCCAGTTGATCGCCCGTAGGGTGCGTGAGGCGCAGGTGTACTCCGAGATCGTGGCAGGTGACACCCCGGTCGAGGAGATCGTGGCGCGCAAGCCCGCCGCCGTGATCCTGTCCGGCGGCCCGTCGAGCGTCTACGCGCCCGGAGCGCCCCGGATCGACCCCGCGCTGTTCTCGGCCGGCATTCCGGTGCTGGGCCTCTGCTACGGCTTCCAGGCGATGGCGCAGGCCCTCGGCGGGGAAGTCGCCCAGGACGGCACGCGCGAGTACGGACGCACGGCGCTCACGGTCTGCGAGGCCGCGAGCGTGCTGCACGACGGGCTGCCGGGGAGCCACCCGGTGTGGATGAGCCACGGCGACTCCGTGGTGCGCGCCCCCGAAGGCTTCACGGTCACGGCGTCGTCCGAGCGTGCCGCAGTGGCGGCCTTCGAGGACACCGAGCGGCGCCTGGCCGGCGTCCAGTACCACCCGGAGGTCGGGCACTCGCCCTATGGGCAGGATGTCTTGCGACGGTTCTTGTACGACATCGCCGGCATCGCCCCCGGCTGGACCACTTCCTCGATCATCAACGACACGATCGACGCGGTTCGCGCGCAGGTGGGCGAGGGCAGGGCGGTCTGCGGGCTGTCCGGCGGCGTCGACTCCGCCGTGGCTGCGGCGCTCGTGCAGCGGGCCATCGGCGATCGCCTCACCTGCGTGTTCGTCGACCACGGCCTCCTGCGGTCCGGCGAGCGGGAGCAGGTGGAGCGCGACTTCGTGGCCGCCACGGGCGCCAAGCTCCACACGGTCGATGCGCAGAAGCGCTTCCTCGACGCCCTCGCCGGGGTCACCGACCCCGAGGAGAAGCGCAAGATCATCGGCCGTGAGTTCATCCGGGTCTTCGAAGCGGCCACAGCCGAGGTGGCGGCCGATGAACATGTGGGTTTCCTCGTGCAGGGCACCCTCTACCCCGACGTCGTCGAGTCCGGCGGTGGCTCGGGCACGGCCACCATCAAGAGCCACCACAACGTCGGCGGGCTGCCGGACGACATCGAGTTCGAGCTTGTCGAGCCGCTGCGGGCGCTGTTCAAGGACGAGGTGCGCAAGGTCGGCGCCGAGCTCGGGCTGCCCGACGCGATCGTCTCGCGCCAGCCGTTCCCCGGGCCGGGGCTGGGCATCCGGATCATCGGTGAGGTCACCCACGACCGGCTCGAGACGCTGCGGGCCGCCGACGCCATCGCGCGTGAGGAGCTCACCGCCGCGGGTCTCGACCGCACGATCTGGCAGTGCCCGGTGGTGCTGCTCGCCGACGTCCGCAGCGTCGGGGTGCAGGGCGACGGGCGCACGTACGGCCACCCCGTCGTGCTCCGCCCGGTGTCCAGCGAGGACGCCATGACCGCGGACTGGACCCGACTGCCCTACGACGTCCTGGAACGTATCTCGACACGGATCACCAATGAGGTCGCGGAGGTCAATCGCGTGGTTCTCGACGTCACGAGCAAGCCGCCGGGCACGATCGAGTGGGAGTAGAGATCCCGGCGGAGCGGCCGGGTCGCCTCGCCGATGCGCTGCGCAACGGACGGTTCGCCGTCACCGCCGAGATCGGGCCCCCGCGGGGCGCCGACGTGGACGAGATCCGCGAGTCCGCGGCTTTGCTGCGTGACTGGGTCGACGCCGCGAACGTCACCGACAACCAGAGTGCCCAGGTGCGGGTGTCCAGCTTCGCGGGCAGCGTCGTCGCGCTCGCCGAGGGCCTCGAGCCCGTCATGCAGATGACCTGTCGCGACCGCAACCGGATCGCCCTGCAGTCCGACCTGCTCTCAGCGGGTGCCCTCGGCATCCCCAACCTCGTGCTGATGACCGGTGACCGGCCCGAACGTGGCGACCACGCCGACGCCACGCCGGTGTTCGACCTGAGTTCGAGCAGTCTCATGACCACAGCACGCACGCTGCGGGACGAGGGCAAGCTGCTGTCCGGCCGCGTCATCGACCCGGCGCCGAGGTTCCTGCTCGGTGCCGTCGACACCGGGGCGGGTGTCCCCGACAGGCTCGAGCAGAAGGTGGCCGACGGCGCCGAGTTCGTGCAGACCCAGTTCGTGTTCGACGTCGACGAGTTCTCCATCTGGATGGAGAAGGTGCGCGACCTCGGGCTCGACACGCGGTGCGGGATCCTCGCGGGCGTCGGGCCCATCCGGTCGCTGCGAGCGCTCGAGTTCATGGCGGGTATCCCCGGCGTGATCATTCCGCCTGCGTTCGAACGCCGGCTGCGTGGAGTGCCGGCCGACCGCGTCGCCGCCGAAGGCATGGCCGCGTGCGCGGAGACCGTGGCTGCGCTGCGTGAGGTCACCGGCGTTGCCGGGGTGCACGTGATGGCCGTCGGCTACGAGCGGGGCGTACCGGAGATTCTGGAGGCAGCCGGGTTGGAGCCGACCCACCGGGCGTGACGCGCGCACCGCGGTCCGGACGACCAGGGCACCGCGTCGAAACGACGAGGGCGGCACCCGGGTTCTCGAACCCCTGGTGCCGCCCTGCGCGGCCGCTGCTCCCCCGAGCACGGCCTCCCGGTTCCGGTGACCCCCATCGGCCGGTTCCGGTCGTTCTCATCAGCAGGAGCCGCGCCCCCTTAGGCTGCCGACCAGCAGCAGGAGCCCGATCACCGTAGCTCCGGCGGCGAGCAGCCACCGCGGGTCGAACCCGGCGAGCGACGGCACCTCACCGACGAACGCCGAGGCCGCCATCCCCAGCGAGAGCATGCCGACCACGAGGGTCATCAGGTCCGGGCCGCGGCGCCGGGTGGCGGAGCCGGGCTTCCCGGTCGTCGCCTGCTGCTCGTTCCAACCCTGCTTCTCGTCCCGATCAGCCACGGTGCACCTCCACGCTTCCCGCGCCCGCCTCGATCGACAGGACGAGCGGACGTCCCGACGCAACACCGTCGGCCCCCAGGTCGTTGGCGACGGCGAGGTGCGCCCCCGGGCCCGACTCCTCGCGGGAGTCGAACTCGATGCTTCCCACGCCGGTGGTGCTGGTCAGGCTCAGGTCGGCGTTCCGGGGCACCCACACCTCGACGTCACCCACCCCGAGCGTGATGCTCGATCGCACCGGGCTCGAGTTGCCGCCGGGCGGCGCGGTCAGATCGAGGTTGCGCAGATCGAGCGCGATCTCACCGGCAGTGCGCTGGTAGCTGGGCTGCAGTGCCGCCACGGTGGTGGGGGTCTCGCGCAGCTCGCCGAACCCGTTGCCCTGCCAGCGGTCGAGCGGCGCAGCCACCATCGCCCAGGTCAGTGCGCCGAGGAGCACGGCGATCGGGATCAGGCCCCGGCCGGAGCGGACGAACGCGCCGATCACCAGCCCGGCTCCGATCACCGCCAGCACCACCCCGAGCAGCACCGGCAGGTTGGCCAGGGTGAGCACCCCGGCCAGAAGCATGATCACGGCGGTGATCCCGCCGGCGAGCAGGGCGAGACCGAGGGTCACAGGGGTGACGGGCAGCCGGCGCGGCGCCGGCTGCTCCGGCGGGGCGACGGGTGACGGCTCGGGGAGGTCCCAGGCGAATGGGGCGGCCCCCAGCGGGTCCCATGCCGGAGGAGTGGGCGCTGCCGAGGCGCTGCTGGTGCCAGGAGCTTCTTTGTTCAGAGAGACCCCGGGCGTGGCCGTGGTGGGTGCCTCGGCGGTGGGCCGCGTCGCAGGCCCGCTCGGTCCGCGGTGGCTTCGGCTGCGATGCAGCAGGAACAACAGGACCGCGACGACCAGCGTTGGCAGCAGAATGTTGCGCTCGTCGCCGAAGATCGCCCCGAGGGTCATGAACGCCGCGATGACCAGGCCGATGACCATGATCGCCCGCGGCGACCGGGCCGGCGAGGGTGCGGCAGGGTCGGCCGGCTCCTCGGGCAGCAGGAACCAGCCGGCGATGTAGAGCGCCGCGCCGATCCCGGAGAACGCCGCCACCACGAAGCCGACCCGGACCAGCGTCGGGTCGATGTCATAGCGCCGGGCGATTGCTGCGGCAACGCCCGCCACCTGCCGGTCGTCACGCGGGCGGGCGGGCCGGGTCTCCCACATCTCCCGCAGCGTGTTCTGCACGTCGGTCCCGTTCATTGCTCTTCTGCCTCCATGGGAGACAGCTTGATGGTCATGCGGACCCTGGGGCATGGGGGATGGCCCGGAGCCGTCCCCGAGCTTTCCCCGATGTCCCATTTCCCCCGGCATGTGACCATAAGTGCGTGACCACGGTTACCCCACCGC
>DASYES010000510.1:0-5035 GCA_036498885.1 Pseudonocardia sp. | reverse complement strand
GCCTCCAGGTGGGAGAAGCGGGGGCCGGGGATCGCCGCGACGGCCGTGAGTTCGGGGAGGGGCGCCGCGGCAGGTGACGGGCTGCGCTGCGGCACGGTGACCCTGCTCCGTTTCGCGGCGTTGCGGCTCCGCACGGCGGCGAACGCGGCGATGGCCGCGAGGAGCGCGGCGACGAACACCAGAATCGGCACGATGAGGTCGCTGGTCCGGGTACCGCCGGAGAGCAGGCCCGGCGACGCCTGCGGGAGCGCCGCGTAGTCCACCAGACCTGTGCCCTCGAGATATCCGATGTGCCGGCTGACGAACGCATTGGCCGTCTCGGCGAACTGACGCACCAACTCGTTACGTGTGGTGGCCCGCACCTGCGCGATGATCGGTAGCACGGTGCCGTGCGCGTCGCGCAGCCGCTGGACGAACACCCGGTCGTAGTCCGAGCCCGTCTGTTGCGAAATCTCGTTCATCCAGCCGACCTGCTGGTCGCTGGGACTGCTCGGCAGCAGCACACCGAGCTGGTTGGCGGCCTTGCGGACCTCCACGTCCAGGGCGGCATGTTCTTCGGAGATCTTCCGTCCGGCTTCCTGCACCTCCGGGGAGCTCGCCTGCGTCTCCGCCTGCTGCCCCGTCGGTCCTTCCCAGAGGCCGGCGAGCCTCACCTTGACGAGCAGATCGCGGTCGGCCGGTCCCAACGGTCCCCACTGGGTCTGGATCCAGCCACCGGTGCCGGGGGACCCGGCTGCCCACGACTGATACACCGATGCGGACACGGCGAGAATCACGGCGACTATCACGGCGCGGCGAAGCACGCGGGGGATACTGCGGAGCATCGGAGCCTTCCTGATGGTTCACACGAAGTCGAACTGTTCGGTGTGCACGCGGGCCGGTGCCACACCGAGGGTGTCGAGAGCGCTCAAGGCGTCCGTGACCAACGCGGGCGGGCCACAGATGAAGAAGTCGAGGTCGTCGGGGTGCTGCCCGTCCGGAAGCACCATCGAGAGCAGGCCCGCACCGATGTCGCCGGTGTAACCGTCCCAGCCGTCGTGCGGACGGCGCAGCACCTCGGTGACCACGAGATCGAGGTGGAACCGCAGCTCCGCGAGCTCGTCGCGGAACAGCAGGTCCTCCGGTGAGCCGGCCACGACGACCAGCCGGTACGGCCGCGGATCCCCCCGATGCCCGGCCGTGCGGAGCATGCTCATCATCGGAGTGATCCCGACGCCGCCGGCGATCATCACGAAGCCGGCCCCCGCGCCGACGTCGTTGGTGAAGGCGCCGTGCGGGCCGTCCACCCACACCGGGGAGCCCGGCGGGAGGCGGCGCAACGCGCGGGTGAAGTCCCCGGCGTGGCGGATCGTGAACTCGGTGGTGTCCAGATGTGCGCTGGAGGCGATCGTGAAGGGATGCTCCTCGGCGGTCACCGATCGGTCCAGCCGGATCCAGGCGAACTGGCCGGGCGCGAAGGCCCATGAGCTCACCGGCGGACCGTGCCGTCGGCGCCGAGGCTCCAGCACGAGCGTGCTCACCGTCGCGTTCTCGCGGCGCACCTCGCGGACCAGGAACTCGGTGGACGCGTCGAACATCGGGCGCCAGGCCCAGCGGTAGCCGAAGATCCCGACCACGAGTGCCGCGAGCAGTCCGAAGAGGGTGCCGATCGCGGGCATGGCCACGAGGTGGTCGAGCCACCACACGTGCAGTGCAGACAGCACGATCACCGTGACCGCCAGTACCACGTGGAGCCACCGCCACAGCTCGTAGCGGAGTCCCGTCTGCCCGCGCAGGGCGACGAGCCCGACGAGAGCGGCGAGTGCGACGGTCGCCCCGACCGCGGCGCGTGCCCTGGCAGGTGCGGTCTCGAAGTTCAGCAGCGCGATGTTGGCCGGGTCCGCGGCGACGACGCACGCGAGATGGGCGAAGACCAACGCGGCCGTGACCACGCCGAGGAAGCGGTGGATGTCGATCACGCTCTCGATGCCGAACGCGCGGTTCAGGGACCGGAGCCGGGACGGCAGGACCGCCGCGGACACCAGCGCGGACAGCGCCAGCAATCCGGTCACGACGGAGAGGTGATCCCACAACGGCTCGTTGGGTGCGATCGCGAGCCACATGAGGGAGGGCCCGACGACGATGAGGCCGAAGACGCTCAGCCACGCCGTGCGCACCATCCGTTGATCCATGGGCGGGACGGTAGGAGGCGGCCTCAGGTCCAGGTTGCGAAGCTGAGAACGCAGTGGGCCGGAAGCGGCCGCCGGCGCGACGAGTGGTCGCGGTATTGCTCCGAATGTCCTAATATTTGGGGCCGAATGCCGTGTAACGCCCTCAGGTCCGGCGGCGATCTTGCCTCGTAAGCCGCCGTTCGCCACTCGCCGCTGGCGGCCCACCGCACGAGGACGGGCGTCAAGGACGAACGGGACCATCGGCACGACGGACGGATCTCACCCCAACCGCCAGCAGCCGAACCCGGCGAGTCGCCCGCTCCTCGCACCGCTTGCGACTCCCCCTACAACACGCGAGTCGCCCGTATTCAGTTCGCGAGTCGCCCGATTTCTGGACGCGAGTCGTCTGGACCTGTGGGGGCGACCCGGCCCCGGTGCGCGAGCCGCCCAGCCGCACACTACGAGCCCCCCGACCCCGGCGCAGCGTTCGCGACGCAATCGTTGCCCTCCTGCACATCAAGCAACGGCCGAACTCGGGCGGGGACAGAACGGGGGATCATTCGGTCATGAGCAAGGACGAGACGGAGCCGACCGAGGGCGGCCCCGGACCAGCACGCCAGAGCGCGGCGACGCGGGACGGACGGCTCGTCGACCCCGGACGGGCGACTCGGGCTCGGGAATCGGGCGACTCGCGGGAGGGTGCGGCGCGGGCGACTCGGCGGGAGGAAACGGGCGACTCGCGGGGGCGGGGGGATGCCGGTGGCGATCCCGAGGGGGGCGGCGGGCCTAGCGAGTGGCAGGTACCGGGGCAGGTCGGGGTCGGACCCTGGCCGGGCGGCCCGACGGCCTGGCCGCGGGGCGAGCGCTACGACCCCGAGCTGCTCGAACACGGCGACGCGCGCAACGTCGCCGATGCCTATCGCTACTGGCGCCGTGAAGCCGTGGCCGCCGATCTCGCCCGGCGCGCGCACCCGTTCCACGTGGCGATCGAGAACTTCGGCCACGACCACAACATCGGCACGGTGGTGCGTACCGCCAACGCGTTCGGTGCCGCGGGCGTACACATCGTCGGACGGCGGCGCTGGAACCGGCGCGGCGCGATGGTGACCGACCGCTACCTGCAGGTGCACCACCACGACGACGTGGCCGGCCTGATGACGTTCGCGACCGAGCACGGGCTCGTCGTGGTCGCCGTGGACAACACGCCCGGCGCACAGCGGCTGGAGACCGCGGAGCTGCCGCGCAACTGCCTGCTGCTGTTCGGCCAGGAGGGCCCCGGCGTGAGCGGCGAGGCGCACGCGGCGGCCGCGATGACGGTGTCGATCGCCCAGTTCGGCAGCACCCGTTCGATCAACGCGGGCGTGGCCGCCGGCATCGCGATGCACGCCTGGATACGCCGGCATGCGGATCTGTCGGACGCGTGGTGAACGAGGCCGGCGGACGGCGAACCAGCCCGCCGAAAACCGAGCTGGAGAACGGTCGCGAGGTACCTAGACTCCGCGCGTGACCAGCCGCCAGACGCTCGTGTTCGACGCCGACGACACGTTGTGGGAGAACAACGTCCTGTTCGAGCGGGTGATCGATGCCTACCTCGACTGGCTGGCGCACCCCACCCTCGACCGGGCGGCCACCCGCGCGGTGCTGGACGAGGTGGAGCGGGCGAACGTCGTCGTCCACGGGTACGGCAGCGGGAGCTTCCTGCGGAGCCTCGGCGACACCTTCCAGCGGCTCAACGAACGCCCTGCCACGACGGCCGAGGCGCGCCGGATCGAGGAGCTGGCAGGCGCCCTGGTCAACCACGAGGTCGAGCTCGTGCCGGGGGTGGCGGAGACGCTCGCCGAGCTCGGTGAGCGCCATGACCTTCGCCTGCTCACCAAGGGCGATCAAGCAGAGCAGCAGCGCAAGATCGACGCGTCCAACCTCGCGCACCACTTCCGCAGCGTGCACATCGTGGCGGAGAAGCGGGTGACGACGTACCGCGAGCTCGTCGCCGAGCAGGGGCTCCTCCCGGCCACCACGTGGATGATCGGGAACTCGCCGAGGTCGGACATCCTCCCGGCCCGTGCGGCAGGCCTCGGGGCGGTGTTCATCCCCAACCAGTACACATGGGTGCTCGAGCACGACGAGCTCGACCTCGACGACCACGGTGTGCTGCACCTGCAGCGGTTCACCGAGCTGGTCGAGCACTTCTAGTGTCGCGGAAACGGGGTTCCTTGCCCGGATCCGGTGTCCAGGTGCAGTGTCCTGCGGGACACCCACACCCGGGGCTGTCGCAAGGCGGAGGAGGCGCCGCCGGGGCGCCGGAGGCGGGTAAGACGACCTCGTCTCCTCGGCACCAGAGCGGCTGGCAGAGGTATTCGGACGGCCTGCGGAGCATGGCGAGGACCATCGCCGGCAGCATCAGTACGTGGCCGAGGACGAACACCGCGTCCGCCGACAGCCGCCCCGTCCAGAACAGCGGGAGCAGCACCACGAACGGCACGTACATCGCCAGGCCCATCTCCGCGATGGGCGCCCACCGGTGCCGGCGCACGGCCATCCAGAGGGTCATGCCCAGCGTCATGTTCGTGGCCATGACAAGAAGATGCAGCTCGGTGCTTCCGTGCAGCTCGGGCCACAGCGGTCCGAGCACCACCATCCCGACGACCATCGCGAGCAGCATCTCGACGAGATGGCGCCAGAAGCGCCGGTCCGCCAGTGCTGCCTGGCCGCCATCGGCGCGGTCATGGCCGTGCCCGTCGGTACTCGTGGGCCCGCTCCAGCACGGCCGGGCCGACCCGGCTGGGGTGCCCGGCGTCGAACGGGGGCTGCGGGTCGTACTCGATGAGCATCTGCGCAGCCTGCGCCGCCACGTCGTCGATGAGCACCTCGACGAGCCGGATGGC
>DASYES010000509.1:0-1505 GCA_036498885.1 Pseudonocardia sp. | reverse complement strand
TGGTGTGGTGCTCGTCGCCGTACTCGACGCGGAGTGCGCGCAACGGCGGAGCAGCGGTGACGGCGATCGGGCCCGTGCTGGTGCCGGTCACGTCGCGTCCGGGGCCGGTGCGCGGGGTGGGCGTGGTCACGTGGCCCGCCCTCAGTCTTCCCGCACCGTGAACGTGGTGCCGCCGCCGAGGTCGATGAGCGTGCCTGGCAGCACGACGGTCGGCTCGGATGCGCGCAGCTTGCGCGGCGTGGCGCCGGGCAGCGTGATGATCGAGCCGTTCTTCGAGTCGAGATCGGTGACCACCACGGCGTCGCCCTCGACGGCCACCCGCAGGTGGGTGCGCGAGATGTCCGGATCGTCGACGATCGTGATGAGGCGGGCGTCCGGTGCCGAGGCGGGCGCGGCCGGTGAGCGGCCGATCAGCACCGGGCGGTGCAGGGGTTCGCGCGATCCGTCTGCGCGCTCGAGCTGGAGCGTCGGCCCCAACGGCAGCGACGGCGCGTGCTCCTCGTCGGCCGACGCGGCCGCTCGCCCGGCCAGGTCGAGATCGGTCGCGAGCATGGTCTGGCCGTCGTGATCGCCCGGACGCTCGGGATCGGGGTTCGGTATGCGGATCGACGCACCGGCCTGCGTGCGGTAGATCGTGTCGCCGAACAGGAAGTCGTAGGCCTCGGAGTCCGGATCGGCCTGTGGTTCGTCGATGTCGGGCCGCTGCGGCTGGGCACTCGGCACGAGAGTGGTTTCTGCGACGACCGCAGCGGGTGCGGGCACCTCGGGATGCGCCACCGGGATCGACGCTGGGGTGGGGACGGCGCTCTGCACGCTCGACGAGGTACCCACCTCCCCCGGCACCACCGACCACCGCGACCCCGGAACCTCGAGCTGCACCTCGGTCGCGCCCTCGAGCACCCGCTCGGTCCAGGTCGACATGCCCTCGCCCGAGAAGGTGACATCCGCGCCGGCGACCCGCGCCGTCACGGCCGCCGCGCCGCGCAGCACGACGCGCAGCACCGAGGTGTCGCCGTCGAGCAGGGCGAACGACGGCGCACTGGCGATGCCCTCGCTGACCAGCGATTCCAGCGCCGCGCGGAATCCATCGGCCGACGTCAGGCTGCTCACCAGACCGGCGACACGCGTCTCTTCTGCAGCGGGCAGGGCGAGAACTCCACGGGAACCCGCGACAACGAGCCAACCGTCCGCGTTGGGCGGATGCGACTGCACAATCACCGCGATTCCCTCAATTCTGTCCCGGGTCTATCTTGGCGTGTCGATCACACCCGCGGGCGGGTGTCGTCCAGTTCTGGGGACATGGCGGAGAGCCCCCGTTCGCGGGTCTGCTCGTCCACCTCCGAGATGATCGAGGCGGCTCCGCGGTACTCGCCACGCACCAGAACGACCGAGACGTTGTCGGCGCCGCCCGCCTCCAGGGCCGCGGTCAGCAGCCGGTCGACCGCGGCATCCGGACCCTCGTCGGGCTCGCGGGCCACCAGCAGTTCGGCGATCCGCGCGTCGTC
>DASYES010000508.1:0-5350 GCA_036498885.1 Pseudonocardia sp. | reverse complement strand
GGCCGCTGTAGGGGCCGGGCTGGCCGTAGGGGTTGTACTGTCCGCCCCCGTACTGACCCGGCTGCCCGTACTGACCCGGCTCCCCGTACTGACCCGGCTGCCCGTACTGACCCGGCTGCCCGTAGTACGGCCCCGGCTGGCCGGCCTGTTGGCCGTACTGGCCCGGCTGACCGCCGTACTGCCCGGCGGGGGGCGCGCCGTACTGGCCGCCCTCCGCCTGGCTGTCGGACGGCGCAGGTTGCTGCGTGCCGTCCGCACGGTCGTCGCGGTGGGGGCCGCCGTCAGGCTTCTGGTCCCCATGCCCGGGATCGGACGGTGTGCTGCTCACGGCGTTACCGTAGGGCCGGCCCGATTCGCTGTCCACGCAGGTCTCAGCGCCGGTGGTGGATGTCCTCCGACATCCGGACCACGGCGTAGTAGAACTCGAGCGTGATGCGGAACAGCGTGAGGTAGAACAGCCCGATGATCGCACCGAGAATCAGGGCGAGCAGACCCTCACCCACACCAGTGACGAAGCCTGCGATCACGGCGAAGAGGTACGCCAGCCCCAGGAGCACCAGTCCGACCACATAGATGATCTTCACGACCGACGGCGTGGCGAAATGGTTGAACCCGAAGTCGAACAACGCCGAGAAGAACCCCTTGGCCTGCGCCTGCGGGCCGTTGCCGAACCCGGGCCCCGGTCCGGGCCCAGGCCCGTAGGCCGTGGGGTCGCCGTATCCGGGCTGCTGACCGGGAGGCGGACCCCAGCCCTGCGGAGGCTGCTGGCCGTACCCTCCCGGGTAGGGAGGCTGCTGCCCCCCTGACCAGCCCTGACCGCCAGGCGGCTGGGGCTGATCGCCGGGGTTGCCAGGGTCGTACGTCATTGCGAGCCTCCACGATCGATCACGAGGGTCGCGATCGTATCGCCCGCTTGGTCGCATTCAGGTTTCCATCGACCGTATTGAGCATTGCGAAGCGGTCACGACCGCGCAGTTTCACTCCGTGGTGAGACGTTCGGCCACCTCCGTGGCCCAGTAGGTGAGCACGATGTCGGCACCGGCCCTGCGAATCCCGGTGAGCGTCTCGAGCACGGTGCGGTCGCGGTCCAGCCAGCCGTTCGCCGCGGCGGCCTCCACCATCGCGTACTCCCCGGAGACCTGGTAGGCGGCCACGGGCACGTCGGCAGTCTCGGCCACGGCGCGCAGCACGTCGAGGTAGGCGAGCGCGGGCTTGACCATCACCATGTCGGCGCCCTCCTCGAGGTCGAGCGCGAGCTCGCGCAGCGCCTCGCGCACGTTGGCGCCGTCCTGCTGGTAGGTCTTGCGGTCACCACGCAGCTGGGACTCGACGGCCTCGCGGAACGGGCCGTAGAACGCCGAGGAGTACTTCGCCGTGTAGGCGAGGATGCCGGTGTCGACGTGGCCGGCGGCGTCGAGCGCCTCGCGGATGACTCCGACCTGGCCGTCCATCATCCCGCTGGGGCCGAGCAGGTGCGCCCCCGCCTCGGCCTGCGCCACTGCCATCTCCGCGTAGACGGCGAGCGTGGCGTCGTTGTCCACCCGGCCGTTGGCGTCCAACACTCCGCAGTGGCCGTGGTCGGTGAACTCGTCGAGACAGGTGTCGGCCATCAGCACGGTGGCGTCCCCGACCTCGGCCCTGAGATCACGCAGCGCCACGTTCAGCACCCCGTCAGGGTCGACGCCCGCGGAGCCCGTGGCGTCCCGGCTTTCGGGCACGCCGAAGAGCATCAGCCCGCCCACCCCGGCGGACACGGCGTCGGTGGCCGCCTTCCGCAGTGAGTCGCGGGTGTGCTGGACGACTCCGGGCATCGACGCGATCGGAATCGGCTCGCTCGCGCCCTCCTTGACGAACATCGGCAGCACGAGGTGACGCGGTCGGAGGTCGATCTCGGCGACGAGCCTGCGCACGGCCGGAGTGGATCGCAGTCGCCGCGGCCGATGAGCGGGAAAGGCCATGGGTTCAGCGTACGACCGGCCCGACCCGGGCATGTCCCGGGAGGCGTCCGCATTGCGAACCTCGTGGAATGGCAAAAGCCACGTTCACGCAATCAGCATGCGTGAACGTGGCTTTCCGGCGAGCTGGGTCAGCGGCGGCGGGCCTTCGCCTTCTTCGGAGGCGGCAGAGCGCCCTCGGCACGGAGCCGGGCCGCGTGCGCCGCCAGAGCGTCGACCAGGGCCGGCACGCGCGCCTCGTCGGGCTGCACGTCGACGCGCAGCCCGAACTCGCGGGCCGTCTCGGCCGTCTGCGGGCCGATGCACGCGACGATCGTGCGGGCGTGCGGCTTGCCGGCGATACCGACGAGGTTGCGCACCGTGGACGACGAGGTGAAGCACACCGCGTCGAACCCGCCGGTCTTGATCGCCTCGCGGATCGGGGCGGGCGGCGGCGCCGCGCGGACCGTGCGGTACGCGGTGACGTCGTCGATCTCCCATCCGCGGTCGCGCAGGCCGGCGGCGAGCGTCTCGGTGGCGATGTCGGCGCGCGGCAGCAGCACGCGATCGACCGGGTCGAGCACGTCGTCGTAAGGCGGGAAGATCGACAGCAGCCCCTCTGACGAGGATTCCTGCGACTCCTCCACAGACGGCACCAGCTCGGGCACGATGCCGAAGCTGCGCACCTTCTCGGCAGTGGCCGCGCCGACGCACGCGATCTTGACCCCGGAGAAGGCGCGGGCGTCGAGACCGAACTCCGCGAACTTCTCCCACACCGCACGCACGGCGTTGGTGGAGGTGAACACGACCCACTGGTAGCGGCCGTCCACCAGCCCCTTGACCGCCCGCTCCATCTGCGTGGGCGAGCGCGGGGGCTCGACGGCGATCGTCGGCACCTCCTCCGCGGTGGCACCGTGCACGGCCAGCCGGTCGCTCATCGCTCCGGCCTGGTCCTTGGTGCGGGGCACCAGCACGCGCCACCCGTACAGCGCACGCGACTCCCACCAGGACAGCTCGGTGCGCAGCCCGACCTCGGGGCCGACAGTGATGATCAGCTGCCCGTCGAGGTCGGCTGCCTCGGCAGCCATGGTGGCAAGGGTGGCCTGGACCGTCTTCTGCGTGGTGGCGGTGCCCCCCGCGGTGACGGCAACCGGAGTCTGTGCGGCGATCCCGTTCTCGGTGAGGGCGCCCACCACCTCCGACAGGTGCGACGGGGAGGCGTGCAGCACCAGCGTGCCCGGTGCGGCGGCGAGCCGGGGCCAGTCGACGCCCGCGCGGACGTCGGCCTCGATGTGCGCGGAACCCAGCGGCACGCCGGCGTAGGCCGGAACGGCGGTGCCGGCAGGCACACCGGGCACGACGTCGAACGGCACGTCGGCGGCGGCCACCGCGACGGCCTCCTGCACCACCGAGTCGACGGTCAGCGGGTCGCCGCTGACCAGCCGCGTGACGGTACGCCCGGAACGGGCCTCGGAGACCAGGTCGCGGGCGACGTCGGCGGGTTGGCCGACCGCGGGGCGCACCTCGGCTCCGTCGGCGACCAGGCCGAGGATGACCTCGGGGACATCCGGATCGGTGATGACCAACGGCGCATTCGCGAGAGCCTCGCGCGCGCGGACGGTCAGCAGGCCCGGATCGCCGGGGCCACTGCCCACGAAGGCGACCCGTCCCGGGGTACTCGGTGCTCGGTTCATCAGATCTCCCGATCCAGCTGTTCTCCGAGGGCGAAGAAGCCCCCCATGTCGAGAAGCTCGGCGGCCAGGGCCGCTCCGAGCTTCTCGGCGTCGTCCATGTTTCCGGTGACGGAGGCGCGTAACAGCCCTCCGTCGGTCGTGCCGATGACGGCCCGCAGCGACAGGCGGTCCACCGCGCGTCCGTCCTCTTCCTCGCCGTTCGGGCCGGCGATCGGTTCCCAGTCGGACACCACGTCGGCCAGCGCGGCGACCGGCGCGCTGCAGCCTGCTTCCAGCGTGGCGAGCACCGCGCGCTCCGCGATGACCGCGGCCCGGGTGAACTCGTCGTCGAGCGCAAGTGAGAGCGCGCGGCCAAGCTCCAGGTCGTCGGCCCGGCACTCGACCGCGAGTGCACCTTGGGCCGGGGCGGGGAGCATCTGCAGTGGGTCGAGCAGCTCGGTGGCCTCGTCGACGCGCCCGAGCCTGCGCAGCCCGGCCGCGGCCACGACCACGGCGTCGAGCTCGCCAGAGCGCACCTTTGCGACGCGCGTGTCGACGTTGCCACGGATCGGCACGACCTCGAGGCCGAGACCCAGCGCGTCGAGCTGCGCCCGGCGCCGCGCCGACCCCGTGCCCACCCTCGCTCCGGGCGGCAGCTCACCGAGCACCATCCCGTCGCGGGCGACCAGTGCGTCGCGGGGGTCCTCCCGCGGTGGCACGGCTGCCATGTGCAGCCGAGGGTCGGGCGCGGTCGGCAGGTCCTTGAACGAGTGCACGGCCACGTCGACCCGGCCACTCACCAGCGCTTCGCGCAGCGCGGACACGAACACACCGACACCGAGCTCGGCGACCGGGGCCGTCGACCGGTCGCCCGATGTGGCCACCTCCACCAGCTCGACGGCATGCCCGGCCGAGCGCAGCCGCTCCGCGACCAGGGTGGTCTGCGCCAGTGCGAGAGCGCTGGGCCGCGTACCGATGCGAAGAGTCATCCGGTCGCCTCCTCCGGGCCTGCCGGCTCGGTACGAGCCTCGAGCGCGGCGATCACGTCGCCGCTGCGTTGGATGGCCACGGCGGCGGGCGTCTGCGGGTCGAGCTCGAACAGAGCACGCAGCGCAGCGGCGTAGCTGTCGCCGTCCGGGCCCTCGGCCAATCGCTTCACCTGCACCGTCGGGGTGTGCAGGAGCTTGTCCACGACGCGCCGCACGCTCCTGGTGAACTCATCGCGCACCCGGGCGTCCAGGTCGGGTAGGCGGGAGTCCAGCCGCAGCAGCTCGGCGTCGATCACGTCCGATGCGCGCCTGCGCAGCGCGGTGACGGTGGGGGTGACCTCGGCGGAGCGCTGGGCGGCCAGGTAGGCCTGCGCCTCCTCGGCCACGAGTTCCTGGGCGGCGGCGACGGCCGCACCGCGCGGGTCGTCGGAGAGCCTGCGCTGCAGGGCAACCAGGTCGATCACCGTGACGCCGGGGAGCGCGGCAATCGCTGCGTCCACGTCGCGGGGCAGCCCGAGGTCGCAGACGACGAGTGGGCGCGCGGACCGGCGCGCGACGGCGTCCGCCACGGTGGCCTCGTCGACCACGGTGCCGACGGCGCCGGTGCAGGCGATCATGAGGTCGGCGTCCCTCAGCTCGTCGGCGAGGTCGTCCAGTCCACCCGCCCGGGCCGGGGTGCCCTGCGAAGCGGTGTTCTCCGCGAGACGGGCGGCGCGCTGCGGCGAGCGGTTCAGCACGACGATCTCGGCGGCCT
>DASYES010000507.1:0-6792 GCA_036498885.1 Pseudonocardia sp. | reverse complement strand
GTCCGTCAGGAGCGGGTCCTCCAGAACGGAGACGACGAGCTCGCCGTTGCGGGCGAACGTCACGCTCTCGATGGCGTGGTCCTGCCTCGGCCCGAACCCTCCCGAGTACAGCTCGTTGCGCGGTATCGGCAGGTCGCGCAGGAAACGGCCGTCGGCGGTCGAGATCCGCAGAGCGGGGTCGACCACGATGCGCTGCCCCGGGCTCGGCTCGGCGAGAATGCCCTCCTGGCTCCACAGCATGCTGCCGGTGCGCGGATCCACGCGGATCTCCTCGGGGTCCACGGTGCCGAAGACGTTGCGGTCGCGCGGTCCGAAGTCGAACTGCTCCATGGCCCATTCGTCGAGTGACGGATATACCTGTCCGTCCGGCCGCCGGAAGAGCGTGACCCCGGTGAGCACGACGTCATGAAGCCCGCCGGCGTCCAGTTCGATCTCGGCCGTGTAGAAGCGGGCGGGGTCGACGGCGGAGCGGTCGTCGCTCACGAGCAGGTACCGACCGGTGCGAGGGTCGTAGTCGACGCCGGAGAACCCACCGACCGTCGTGCCGCGGAACTGGAGTTTGTGGGGCAGGGTCCGTTCGCCGAGCAGGCGGACCGCCCCGTAGCGGCAGCTGGCTCTCTGCCACGCGATGTGGCGCTGTTGCTCCATCATTCCCCCGGCACCGGTCGCCCCCCGTGATGCGCAGGCTGCGCGTTCACACCAAGGCAGACGAGTGCGGCGGGCACTCCGGTCCAGCGACGTGGACGGAATCACATCGACCCGCGTCAGCAATGCGGACATGCGAGAGCCCTGCCGCTCCGCCGGCCCAACCCGCGAGTCGCCCGAATCGCGCCCGCGAGTCGCCGGTTTCCGCGGTCGGAGCGCTGCTACGCCCCGACGCGCTCGATGATCAGCTCCCGCACCCGCTTGGCGTCGGCCTGGCCCTTCGTCGCCTTCATCACGGCGCCGACGATCGCGCCTGCGGCCTGCACCTTGCCGCCGCGGATCTTCTCCGCGACGTCCGGTTGCGCAGCCAGTGCCTCGTCGACCGCCGCCACCAGCGCGCCCTCGTCGGAGACGACGGCGAGCCCGCGGGCGGCGACGACGTCGTCGGGCGAACCCTCTCCCGCCAGCACACCGTCGACGGCCTGACGGGCGAGCTTGTTGTTCAGGGAGCCCGACGCGACCAGCTCGATCACCCGCGCCACCTGCTCGGGCGTGATCGGCAGCCCCGCCAGCTCGACGCCGCGCGCGTTCGCCTGCTGGGCGAGGTACGCCACCCACCAGGAGCGGGCCTCACCCGCGGGCGCGCCGGCCGCGACCGTGGCCTCGATGAGGTCGAGAGCCCCGGCGTTGACCAGGTCGCGCAACTCCTCGTCGGTGAGTGACCACTCGGTCTGGAGCCGGCGGCGGCGCTCCCACGGCCGCTCCGGCAAAGTGCCCCGCAGCTCCTCGACCCACTCGGCGGGAGGGGCGATCGGCACCAGGTCCGGCTCGGGGAAGTACCGGTAGTCCTCGGCGGTCTCCTTGCGCCGGCCCGGCCGAGTGGTGCCGCCGGCCTCCTCGAAGTGGCGGGTCTCCTGCACGATCGGCTCGCCCGCGAGCAGCACGCCCGCCTGCCGCGTCATCTCGTACCGGACGGCGCGCTCCACCGACCGCAGCGAGTTGACGTTCTTGGTCTCGGTGCGCGTGCCGAGCACGCCGGAGCCCCGCGGGGACAGCGACAGGTTCACGTCGCAGCGCATCGAGCCCTGGTCCATCCGCACGTCCGAGACGTCGAGCGCCCGCAGCAGGTCGCGCAGGGCCGTGACGTACGCCCGTGCGACCTCCGGCGCCCGCGCGTCGGTGCCGGGGATCATCTTCGTGACGACCTCGATCAGCGGCACGCCTGCGCGGTTGTAGTCCAGCAGCGAGTACTCCGCACCGTGGATCCGCCCGGTGGCGCCCCCGACGTGCAGGGACTTGCCGGTGTCCTCCTCCATGTGGGCGCGCTCGATCTCGACGCGGACGGTGGTGCCGTCGTCGAGGGGCACGTCCAGGTACCCGTTGACGGCGATCGGCTCGTCGTACTGGGAGGTCTGGAAGTTCTTCGGCATGTCGGGGTAGAAGTAGTTCTTCCGCGCGAAGCGGCCCCAGGGCGCGATCTCGCAGTTCAGCGCCAGGCCGATCCGGATCGCCGACTCCACGGCCGCGCGGTTCACCACCGGCAGCGCGCCCGGCAGGCCAAGGCACGTGGGGCAGACCTGGGTGTTCGGCTCGGCACCGAACGTGGTGGGGCAGCCGCAGAACATCTTCGTGTTCGTGTTGAGCTCGACGTGCACCTCGAGCCCGAGCACCGGCTCGAAGCGCTCCACGACCTCGTCGAAGTCGACCAGCGTAGGGGCGCTCATTCCACACCTCCCGGAATCGAAGGGACGCGGTTGATCAGTGGGCCGCCTGCCTCGGCGTTGCGAGCGGCCTCGTACGCCGCTCCCACCCGGTACATGACCGCCTCGCCGAGCGCGGGGGCCATCACCTGAAGACCGACGGGCAACCCGTCCGCCAGCCCCGACGGCACCGACAGCGCGGCCGTGCCCGCCAGGTTGGTCGGGATCGTCGCCAGGTCGTTCAGGTACATGGCGAGCGGGTCGTCGACCTTGTCGCCGATCGGGAACGCCGTGGTGGGCGTCGTCGGCGAGACCAGCACGTCCGCCTGGGCGAACGCCGCGGCGAAGTCACGGGCGATGAGCGTGCGCACCTTCTGCGCCTGCCCGTAGTAGGCGTCGTAGTAGCCCGACGAGAGCGCATAGGTGCCGAGGATGATGCGGCGCTTGGTCTCGGGTCCGAACCCGGCCTCGCGGGTGGCCGCCATGACCTCCTCCGCCGACGAGCCCGTGTCGACGCGAAGGCCGTAGCGCATGGCGTCGAAGCGGGCGAGGTTCGACGAGACCTCGCTCGGCAGGATCAGGTAGTACGCCGCGAGCCCGTACTCGAAGTGGGGGCAGGAGACCTCGACGAGCTCGGCGCCCAGCTTCTCCAGCTGCCGCAGCGCCTCGTCGAACGAGGCCCGGACACCGGGCTGATAGCCCTCGCCGCCCATCTCGCGCACCACGCCGATGCGCAGCCCGGAGAGGTCGCCGGTGGCGCCGAGCCGGGTGGCCTCGACGACAGCAGGGATCGGCTCGTCGATCGATGTGGAGTCGAGCGGGTCATGGCCCCCGATCACCTCGTGCAGCAGCGCCGCGTCGAGCACGGTGCGCGCGCACGGCCCGCCCTGGTCGAGAGAGGACGCGCAGGCGATGAGCCCGTAGCGGGACACACCGCCGTAGGTCGGCTTGACGCCCACCGTGCCGGTGAAGGCCGCGGGCTGGCGGATCGAGCCGCCGGTGTCGGTGCCGATCGCGAGCGGCGCCTCGAACGCGGCGAGCGAGGCCGCCGAGCCGCCCCCGGACCCACCCGGCACGCGGGTGGTGTCCCACGGGTTGCGGGTGGTGCCGTAGGCCGAGTACTCGGTGGATGAGCCCATCGCGAACTCGTCCATGTTGGTCTTGCCCAGGATCGTGATCCCCGCGGCGCGCAGCCGCGACGCCACCGTGGCGTCGTAGGGCGGGCGCCAGCCCTCGAGGATCTTCGACCCGGCGGTCGTGGGCATGTCGAGCGTCGTGAAGACGTCCTTGAGGGCCAGCGGCACACCGGCCAGCGGCGAAGCCGGTGCCGTGCCGGCGTCCAGGCTCTCGTCGACCATCGCGGCCGAGGCCAGCGCGGCGTCGGTGGCCACGTGCAGGAACGCGTGCACCTCTTCGTCGACGGCCGCGATCCGGTCGAGGTGCGCCTGCGCGACCTCGACGGCCGACACCTCACGCGTGTGGATCTTCTCGGCCAGCTCGGCGGCGGTGAGGCGGGTCAGGTCCTCGCTCATGCCTCCTCCCCCAGGATCTGGGGCACCCGGAAGCGCCCGTCCTCGGCAGCGGGGGCACAGGCGAGCGCCTGCTCCTGCGTGAGGCCGGGACGCAGCTCGTCGGGCCGGAACACGTTCTGCAGCGGCACCGCGTGCGAGGTGGGCGGGATGTCGTCGGCGGCGACCTCGCCCACGCGGCTGACCGCGGCGATGATCACCTCGAGCTGACCGGCGAGTACATCGAGCTCCGCGTCGGTGACGGCGAGCCGGGACAGTCGGGCGAGGTGCGCGACCTCATCCCGGGTGATCCCGGTGTCGCCACCCGAGGTCACGGGATCGGCGGACATGTCCCTCCAGGGCGGTTCAGTGCTGCGCAGGATGCGGGGTGGTGTCGGCGTGCACTGCGCCTGCTCCCCGCGCGCCGGGCAAGCGCAGCGGCACCGGCGCAGATGTCGACTACGTCGAGTCTAGTCGTCCGGCAACCAGGCCTCCGTCCGGATCCGCTGCCGGATCTGCGTTGATTCAGATGCCTTCGCCAGATGTTGCGCCGGAGGGGGCGCACCCTGACACAATCTCGCCCGGAGTGCCGCGTCGGCCCGCCCGAGTGGCGCCGGTCCCTCGCGGCTGGAAGCTTTTCGCGAGAGGACGTGAAGTGTGTCGTTCCTGCTCCGGGTGGTGCTGCCGGACAAGCCGGGCAGTCTCGGAGCCCTCGCCACGGCACTGGGCAACGCAGGCGCCGACATCCTCAGCGTCGACGTGGTCGAGCGGAGCAGGGGGCACGCGGTCGACGACCTCGCCGTCGAGTTGCCGTCGGGGCGGCCACCCGACGTGTTGATCACTGCGGCCGAGTCGATTCCGGGCGTGGAGGTGGAGTCGGTGCGGCCACACTCGGGAAAGCTCGACACCCACCGTGAGCTCGAGTTGATCGAGGAGATCACCAGCGACCCGGCGCACGGCCTGCAACTCCTCGCCGACGGCGTGCCGCGGATCTTCCGCGCAGGCTGGGCGCTCGTCGCCGAGCGCGACGGCACGCATTCCTACCGGCTGGCCGAGAGCGCAGCGGCACCGGAGACCCGCGCGGGCGACCTGCCTTGGCTCCCGCTGAAGCGCGCGATCGTCGTCGACCCCGCGGTGCACTGGGTGCCGGAGCCGTGGCGCACCCTCGACACGGAGCTCGGAGCGGCGCCGTTCGGGCCCGACGCGCGGGCACTCGTCGTCGGCCGACCTGGCGGCCCGGCCTTCCGGCCGTCGGAGCTGGCTCGGCTCACGCACCTCGCCGGGATCGTGACCACGGTGCTCGGCAGCCAGTGATGGAGGGCTGACCGTGGACCGGCCCTGGTCCCGCGTGCCCAGCTGGGTGGGCGCGGCGCTGCGGCCGGAGCTCGCCGGTGCGACCGACGAGGTCATCGCGGCGGTACGTGCGGAGGTGCCCGACTACGCGCGCCCGTTGACGGGCCGGTTCGGCATGCGGATCACCGAAGGTGTCTCGGTCGCGCTCGGGCAGTTCATCGACCTGCTCGGTCGCGACGAGCCCCTCGGCGACGCCAGCGTCTACCGTGCGCTCGGCCAGCTCGAACACCGCGAGGGCCGCACGCTGGCGGCGTTGCAGTCGGCCTACCAGGTCGGCACCCGCACGATGTGGCGCCGGCTCGGCGGCAGTACCACCGCACGACAGTTGCCGCCCGAAGTGATCTTCAGCCTGGCCGAGGCCCTGTTCAGCTACGTCGAGCAGATCTCGGCCGCCTCGGTGGCGGGCTGGGCCTATGAGGAGTCCAGCCGCGCGAGCTCGATGCAGGCCCGTCGGCACGCGCTGGTGGAGCTGCTCGCCCGGCATCCACCGGCGGCCCCGGCCGAGGTCGAACGGGTCGCCGCGGCGGCCGGCTGGGTGCTGCCGGGGCGACTCGCCGCACTCGTGGTCGAAGACGCCGTCGCGGTGGCGAGCCGGCTGACCGGAGCGATCGGGGCCGACCTCGATCCGGTCGGCGTCGCGATCGTGAGCGTCGGCGCCACCCGGAACGGGCCTGCGGGCACGAGCGGGACGCGCGGCGAACCCACTCCGGACGGCACCGGCTGGCTCGACCGGTTGCGCGCCGGGTTGGGTGGGCGGCGGGCGGTGCTCGGGCCAGTGGTCGAGCCGGCGCAGGCGCACCGCTCCGTCGCCAGGGCGCAGGCGGCGTGGCCGCTGCACGTCGCGGGCCTGCTTCACCCCGGTTCCGACGAGACACTGGCCCGAGCCGACGAGCACTTGCTCGCGCTGCTCCTCGCGGCCGAACCCCAGCTGGCCGCCGACCTGTACGAACGCGCCGTGGCACCGCTGCGCACCCTGCCGGCCGGAGCAGCCGCCCGCGGCGAGGAAACGCTGCGGGCCTGGCTCGACGCCCACGGCGACATCACCGCCACCGCCGCCACCCTGCACGTGCACCCCCAAACCGTGCGCTACCGCCTGGCCGGACTCCGCGACGCGTTCGGCGGGGCACTGGACGACCCGGCTGCACGGCTGGAACTGGCGGTAGCGCTGCGCATGTCGGTGGACAGCTGCACCGGACCCGACCACAGCACGGAGCCCTGACCCCGCGCGCCGTGCGCCCGGTGAGCGGCCGGCGGCCGCGCCCGTCCGCGGTGATCGCTTCGAGATCCGGATTTTCGCCCTCGTGAGGGCGCAGACCAGGTTCTCGCGGCGATCTTGGTCAGCGGGTGACGGTGGGTCAGGAGGCCAGGCGTGCCGGCGCGGCCAGGGAGCGGCGGGCAGGGATGGGCAGCTGGGCGGGTGGGGTGGCCGCCGGGGACGTGCCGCCTCCGCCGGGGAAGGCCAGGCGCGCGATCTTGCGCAGCACTTTGCCGTACTGCCGCGGCAGCGATCCGGTGGTGTACGGCAGGCCGTAGCGCTTGCAGATCTCCTGCACCCGCGGCGCGATCTCCGCGTAGCGGTTGCTGGG
>DASYES010000506.1:0-4032 GCA_036498885.1 Pseudonocardia sp. | reverse complement strand
ACTGGTCGACGCGCGCGGGGAGGGGTTCGGCACGGCGACGGAACAGGAAAGGCGACGAGCCCGGGTGGCTCTGCACACCGAGGGCCTGCTCCTCGACACCACATATGGCGCCGAGGCGTTCAGTGTGGCGGTGGACCTGCTGCTCGGCAGGCCACCGGGACCCGTGGTCTGGTGGCACACCGGCGGGCTCGTGCCCGCTGTCGCCCACGTGACGGGCGCAGGCCCGTACGGAAACGCCCCGGCTCCCGCGATGCAACTCGACGGAGGAGCCCGACGATGAGCACGTCCGCCCGCCCCGTCCGCCGGACGCGTCCGGAGGGCTTCCCCGAGAACGGCCCGGCGCCCGAGCTGGTCGAGTCGGGGTTCGCGCTGGAGAACGCCGACGCGGCCTTCCTGCACCACGGGCTCAACCTCGCCGACCTCGCGCACGTGCTCGACCTGGCCCGTCGGGGCATCATCCCGGCCGACGCACGGCGGGCGTTGCTGGCCGCGCTGCTCGACGTCGTCGAGATCGCGCCGGAGGACTTCCCCTACGACCCCGCGTACGGGGAGCCCTACAACTCACGCGAGCGCTACCTCGTGTCGCGGCTCGGCGACGTCGCAGGCTGGCTCCATGCCGGACGACCCCGGCGGGAGGCGGCTCGGGTGGCACTGCGACTGCACCTGCGCGCGCAGCTCGCCGACCTCGTCCGGCTGACGGTCGGCACCGTCTCGGACATCGTCGACCGGGCCGAGGAGCACGCGGCCACGCTGCTGCCGGACCAGACCTACCTGCAGCAGGCACAGCCGTCCACGTTCGGGCACTACCTCCTCTCCTTCGCCTACCCCGCCGTGCGCGACGCCCGCCGCCTGCTCGACGAGCTGGACGGCATCGACACCAGCCCGGGCGGCGCCGGCTGCGTGAACGGCACGCGGCTGCTCGACGACCGCGATCCGGTGGCGGCCGCGCTGGGGTTCCGTGCGGTCATCGCGCACACCCGGGACGCGATGTGGCAGGTCGACGGCCTGATCCACATACTGGCGACGACGTCGAGCCTGCTCTCGAACTTCTCGAAGGTGGCAGAGGACCTGGAGATCTTCTCCTCGAGCGAGTTCGACTTCGTCGACCTGGACGACGCCTACAGCCGCTCCAGCATCCTCATGCCACAAAAACGCAACCCCTATTCGCTGGCGATCATCCGGGGTGCGTCCGGGGTGGTCATCGGCAGGCTCACGGGCTTCCTGGCGGTGACCAAGAGCCCGTCCGCGCGCAGCGACAACCTGATCTTCGCCTACGGCGAGGTGCCGCGCGCGCTCGACCTGAGCCAGCGCATCACCAGGCTGACCGGGGGAGTGATCCGCACGCTGCGGGTCAACCCGGAACGGATGCGGGAGGAGCTCGACCGCGGCTACACACAGGCGACGGACCTGGCTGAGCACCTGGTCGGGCTGGTCGGGGTGGACTACCGGACGGCGTACGTGGTGGTCGGCAACACGGTGCGCCAGGCGTCGCGCTCCGGCATCCCCGGCCACGCGATCACCGGGGCGATGCTCGACGAGGCGGCCGTGGCGCACACCGGGCGCAGCTGGGGGCTCGCGGACGTCGATCTGGCGGACGTCCTCGATCCGCGGTCGATCGTCGCGTCCCGGCGGGCCGAGGGCGGCGCCGCGCCGGCGGCGCTCGCCGCGATGATCGGCAACCTGCGGGAGGTGCTCGTGGAGCTCGGGGCCGTTGCCGACCAGCGGACCGCGGGCTTCGCGGCGGCCGAGGCGGCGCTCCTGGCGAGTGCGCGAGCGTCCGCGGCCGAACCGGCCGGCTGACCGCTCAGGCGTCCGGCACGTCGACGGCGACGATCTCGGCCGTCGTCTCCCCGGAGTTGCGGCACCGATGCTCGAGCCACGAGGGGAAGTGCAGCGCCTCGCCCGCTGCGACGACGTACCGGGCCTCGGCGACCTCCACGTCGAGGCGACCCTCGAGGACCACGAGCAGGGTCTCGCCGGCCCGGCGCAGGCCGGGGCGCTCCTCGCCGGGTTCCAGCCGTGCGACGGTGCCGCTCGACCGGAAACGGTCGGGCGGGCCGGTGATGACGACGGGGCCCGTCCGGACGGCGTCGCCGAAGCGGGTGTGCACGGCGGCGTGGGTCGGCTCGCTGTCCTCGACGAAGAGCCGCACCGGCACCGCGAGGGCCCCGGCGATCTTGAGAAGCGTGGTGACGGTGGGCACCATGTCGCCTCGTTCGACCTTGTGCACCGAGGCCGTGGACACGTCCGCCGCGTGCGCGAGCTGCTGAAGCGTCAGGCCGCGCTCCCGGCGCAGCGCGCGGACCTTCGGGCCGATGGAGCCCACCACGGCCTCCCACCCGGCTGACGCCTCCCGCGCGGTGTCAGGAGCGGGGAGCGGGTCGGTGGACATCGGTCCTCCAAGGTTTGACACGGCAACCTGTTTGAGTATCGTAGAATTCTGTTTCCCATAGTGCGTGCCGGTAGCCAAGCCTGTCCAGCAGGCGACCATGGTGAAAGGTTGCCACGTTGTCCCCAGCGCTGCGTAAGACGGTGATCATCGGTGGCGGAGCGGCCGGTCTGGGCGCTGCGGGTGGCGTGAAGGCCGCCGACCCGGACGCCGACGTCGTCGTCTACACCGAGTACGAGGACGTTGCCTACAGCCCCTGCGGGATCCCCTACGTCCACGGCGGCGAGATCCCCGACTTCGAGCGGCTCTTCCTCGCGGGCAAGCAGGCCTACGTGGACGCCGGGATCGACGTGCACTACGAGACCGCGGTGACCGCGGTCGACACCACCGCACACACGGTCACGGTGGAGGGGGAGGGGGAGGGCACGGTCGCCTACGACACCCTGGTCATCGCCACGGGCTGGAACTACGCCGACCCGGGCGTGCCCGGCGGTGACCTCGAAGGCCTGTACTTCGTCAAGAACATCCGCAAGGCGATGGAGTGGGACAAGGTCATCTCCGAGACCACGTCCGCGGTGGTCGTCGAGGCCGGCCCGCTCGGGCTGGAGATGGTGACGGCACTGGCGCACAGGGGAGTCGAGACCCATCTCATCGACCCGAACCCCTACGCGCTGGCGATGATGGCCGACCCCGACATCATGGCGCCGGTCGAGGAGTCGTGGCGGGAGCTGGGCGCGCACCTGCACTTCAACACCACGCTCGAGGCGTTCGTCGGGGACGGGCAGGGCAAGGTGCGGGCCGTCCGCACCTCGGGCGGGGAGATCCCGGCCGACCTGGTCGTCGTCGCGACGCACAAGACGCCCAACAACGCCCTCGCCGAGGCCGCCGGCATCGCGATCGGCTCGACCGGCGGGATCGTCGTCGACGAGCGCATGAAGACCTCCGCGCCGGACGTGTGGGCCGCGGGTGACGCCGTCGAGATCCCGCACGGGCTCACCCGGACCCCGCTGCAAGGGCTCACCGGATCGCATGCGTACGCGCAGGGGAAGACGGCGGGGACCAACGCAGGTGGTGGCGACCGCGCCTACCGGGCGGTGTACGTGCCCTGGGCGACCCCGGCCGGGAAGTGGGTGATCGGTGGGGCCTCGTTCGGGGAGACGACCGCGACAGCGCTCGGGATCCCCTACGTCCTCGCGGTCGCCGAGGGGATCTCGCGGGCCCGCTACTACCCCGGCGTGCAGAAGGTGAAGATCAAGCTGCTGGCCGAGCCGGGCACGCTGCGCCTCATCGGCGCTCAGATGATCGGCGGCGGCGAGGGCATCAAGGAGCGGGCGGACTTCCTCGCCCAGGCCATCCGGTTCGGAATGACGCTGCACGACCTCGCGACGATGGAGAACGTCTACTCGCCCGCCATCGGTGCGCTGAATGAGCCCATCGTGCTCGCGGCCACCAACGGCCTCACCGCGGGGAAGTAGACCTCGATGGCGTCCTTCTTCGGCTGGCTACGTGAGAACTCCGAGCACTACCTGCTCGTGGCCGCGCACCACAAGCTCGCCAGGACACAGGGAGCGCCGGCGCCGCGTCCGCCACGGGGGGTCAAGGAGATCTTCTGGCTCCGGGTGTTCGCACCGACGTACGCCGCC
>DASYES010000505.1:0-15147 GCA_036498885.1 Pseudonocardia sp. | reverse complement strand
CCCCACGCGGGGGCGCTCCGGACGGCTCCTGGCGCAGCGAGCGTCCTGGAGTGAGCTCGCTGCGTCCCGTCATCCGTTACGTCACGAGGCGCTGTTGCGCTCCGGGTCAGCCCGGGTCAGAAGGAGCGGTGAGGCCGAGCGCGCCGGCGGCCAGCTGCGCAAGGTGGAGCGGTTCGCGGGTGCCGGCCTGGCGGAGCTGGGTACGGCAGCTGAAGCCGTCCGCGACCACGGCAACGGCCGGGTCTGCCGCGCGCACCGCAGGTAAGAGCACCCGCTCGGCGCATGCCATCGACACGCCGTAGTGGCCCTTCTCGAACCCGAAGTTGCCTGCCAGCCCGCAGCAGCCCGAGTCGAGCACCTCGGCCTCGACGCCGAGCGCGGCCATGACCGCGCGGTCGTCGTCGTTGCCCAGCTCAGCGTGCTGGTGACAGTGCACCTGGACGAGCGCCTGTAGGCGCGGCGCGACGACGCCGGCCCGCAGCTCGTCGGTGTGCTGGGCGAGCAGCTCGGCGAAGGTGCGCACGCCAGTGGCCGCAAGCGCGGCGAGCGGGTCGCCGGGGAGCAGCTCGGCGGCGTCGGCACGCAGCGCCGCCGTGCACGACGGTTCGAGCCCGACGACGGGCACCCCCTCCACGAGCCACGGCTCGACCGTGCGCAGGCTGCGGCGCAGCACGCGGCGCGCGGTGTCGACCTGGCCCGTGGATGTCCAGGTGAGCCCACAGCAGACCTCGCGTGGCGGCAGCTCGACGACATACCCCAGCCGTTCGAGCACGGCGACCGCATCGGCGGCGACCGAGGGGTCGAAGTGATTGGTGAAGGTATCGGGCCAGAGCAGGAGTCGTCCCCGCGATGCGGCGGCCGTGCCGGCATGGCGCCGACTCCGGCGGGCATCGGTGTAGCGGCGGCGGGCGATCGGCGGGATCGCGCGCTGCGGGTCGATCCCGCCCACCCGCTTCGCCAGCGCCCCCAGCCTGCCCCGGCCGGCGGCGTTCAGGCCGTCGATCATGCGGGCCGGGAGCCGTCCCACCAGCCGTAGCCATCGCGGCAGGGCGCCCATGGAGTAGTGCGACGCCGGCCGCAGCTTGCGCCGGTAGCGCTGAGCGAGGAACTCGGTCTTGTAGGCGGCCATGTCCACGCCCACCGGGCAGTCGCGCTTGCAGCCCTTGCAGGACAGGCACAGGTCCAGCGCCTCGGCCACCTCGGGTGACCGCCAGCCGTCGGTGATGACCTCGCCGGAGGCCATCTCGAAGAGCAGCCGGGCCCGCCCGCGCGTGGAGTGCATCTCCTCACCCGTCGCGCGGTAGCTCGGGCACATCACCCCGCCGTGGTCGGTGATGCACTTGCCCACGCCGAGGCAGCGCCGGGTGGCGCGGGTGAACGAACCGCGGTCGTGCCCGAACGCCAGCACGGGCTCGTCGGGAAGGGTCGGCATACCGACGAACACGCGCAGGTCCTCGTCGAGCTTCGCGGGGCGGACGACCCGGCCGGGGTTCATCCGGTCGTCCGGATCCCAGATCCCCTTGAACTCCTCGAACGCTGTGATGATCTCCGGCGGGTACATGCGCGGGAGCAACTCGGCACGCGCGGCGCCGTCGCCGTGTTCCCCCGAGAGCGAGCCGCCGTGCGCGACGGCGAGGTCGGCCGCGTCCTCCATGAAGCTGCGGAAATCGGCGATCCCCGAACGGCTGAGCAGGTCGAAGTCGATGCGGATGTGCAGGCAGCCGTCCCCGAAGTGCCCGTAGTAGGCGCCCCGCCGCCGGTGCTGGCTGAGCAGGGCGTCGAACTCGCGCAGGTAGGCACCGAACCGCTCCGGCGGCACGGCCGCGTCCTCCCAGCCGGGCCAGGCCTCACCGCCGTCGGGCGAGCGCGTGACGATGCCGGCGCCGTCCTCGCGGATACGCCACAGCGCCTTCATCGCCGCCGGCTCGGAGACGACCACACTCGTCGCCCCGTAGGGCTTCATCGCCGTGACGACGGCCTGCGCCGCGGCTTCTGCCTCGGCCCGGGTGGCACCGCCGGTCTCGACGTAGAGCCAGCCGCCGCCCTTGGGGAGCGTGCGCGATGCCGTCTCCGCCGGGTTGTGCGCGCGCAGCGCCGCGATCAGCCCGGCGTCCATGCCCTCGATCGTCAACGGGCCGAGATCGCGCACCACGGTGACGTGGTCGGCGGCCAGGTAGGCATCGGGGAAACCGAGCACCGCCAGCGCGCGCACCGGCGGCGAGTCGACGAGCCGGACCGTCGCCTCCAGCACCGTGGCGCAGGTGCCCTCGGTGCCGACGACCGCCCGCGCCAGGTCGAACCCGTTCTCCGGGAGCAGCTGGTCGAGGTTGTACCCCGAAACCCGGCGGGTGAGATCCGGGAACGACGCGCGCACGCCGTCGCCGACGCGTTCTGCGAGCTTGCGCAGCGCGTCCGGGACGCGTCCGGTGGCGGGCACGCCCGGACCCAGCTTCAGGTACTCGCCGCGGTAGGTGAGCACGTCGAGTGCGTGGACGTTGTCGACCGTCTTGCCCCAGGCCACCGAGTGCGAGCCGCACGCATTGTTACCGATCATCCCGCCCAGCGTGCAGCGGTTGTGCGTGGACGGATCGGGCCCGAACGTCAGGCCGTGCGGACGGGCCGCGTCGCGCAGCGCGTCGAGCACCAGACCGGGCTGGACCCGCGCCGTCCGGGCCTCGGGATCGATCTCCAGCACCCGGTTCAGGTGCTTCGCGAAATCCAGCACAACCGCCGTGTTGACCGCCTGGCCGGCGATGCTCGTGCCTGCGCCACGCGGAAGCACCGGTACCCCATGGGTGCTGCAGACCGACACAGCGGCCTCGACGTCGTCGGGGTCGAGCGGGGTGACCAGCCCGATCGGCACCCGCCGGTAGTTCGAGGCGTCGGCCGAGTACATCGCGCGGGTGGCGGTGTCGAACCGGACGGGCCCACGGACGGCCTTGGCGAGGTCGGCGTGCAGGTCGGTGGTGTCGGAGGCGGTGGGATGGGGCGTGCTCACGGGGTTCAGTCTGAGGTGTTCGTCGACGACGCACGGTCCGAGCCGGACGTGGGCTTGGCCGCAGGAGGCGGAGCGGCCGGCTGGTGCCCATGGCCGTGGCCGTGACCGCTCGCCGCGCCCGGCACCGGGTCGCCCGCCCGCAGCGGTGCGTCGTGGTAGCGGCCCTCATGGGCGATGATCGGCCGCTGGTCACCGGCCAGCTCCGGGTGCTTGGCCTCGAGCCGCTGGCGCCGCTCCCACTGCCGGCGCAGCCCGGTGACGTACTCGCGGCTCCCCTCGTAGGTGCCGCGCCAGGTCTGGGGCATCTGCTCCTTCGCGAGGCCCGTGTCGGCCTGGCCGCCGAGGCTGAACCCCGCCGGGATCTTGCGCGTCTCCCCGCCGCAGGACGGGCAGGCCGGGGCGGCCGCGCCGAACGAAGCGAGGTGCTCGAAGCGCATCCCGCACTCGCACTTGAAAACGTAGATCGGCATGTGCCCCTCCGGGCGGAACGACGGCGGTCGACCGGGTCGGTCGACCGCCGCCACCTCACCAGTTCTGGATCGACTTCGTCAGGATGTCGGCGATGTCGTCATCGGTCGGCGTCTTCGGGCACGTGGCCAGTAGCCGCTGCTGTTTCATCGTGCCCGGCACGAGATCGGGCACGTCCGACTCGGTGTAGCCGACCGCGCCGATCCCGTTGGGGATGTCGATGTCGCGCATGAGCGAGATCAGCACCGACGGAAGCTGCTCGCGCGGGTCGTTCACCTTGTCCGCGCGCGGATCCATCAACTCGGCCGCCCGCAGGTGGCGTTCCGGCGCGCTCTCGAAGGAGAACCGGAACGCCTCGGGCGCGGTGAGCGACACCGACTGCCCGTGCGGGACCATCGGCTCCTCCTCCGGATAGCCCGCGGGGTGGTAGTCCTTCACCATTCCGGCGATCGGGTAGGCGTTGGCGTGCGGGATGTGCACGCCCGAGTTCCCGAATCCCATCCCGGCGAAGGTGGCGGCCATCATCATGTTCGAGCGTGCCTCGAGGTTGTCGGCGCCCTCGTGCACCGCCTTGCGGAACGACTGCGCGATGAGGTTCATCGCCTTCTCACACCACAGGTCCGACACCGGGTTGGAACCGCAGTAGGTGACCCGCTCCTCTGGCTTCTTGCGGTCGAACGTGGTGTACCAGCGCGCGGTGTAGCTCTCCACCGCGTGGCAGACGATGTCCATCCCGGACGCCGCGGTGACCTGGGCAGGCAGGCTCATCGTCAGCAGCGGGTCGATCACGGCGAGCGTGGGGCGCAGCCGCCAGTGGCTGATCCCGGTCTTCACCTTCATCGACAGGATGTCCAGCACGCACATCGCGGTGGACTCCGAGCCGGTTCCCGCCGTGGTCGGGATCGCGATCAGCGGCTTGAGCTGGCCCGGCGGCGTCTTCGCGTTGCCGATCGGCTTGTTGATGTAGTCCATCAGCTCGCCGGGGTGACTGGTGAGCAGGTTGATCGCCTTGGCGGTGTCGATCGCCGACCCGCCGCCGACGGCGATGAACCCGTCCCACGGACCCTGCGCGCGGGCGTACTCGGTGGCCTTGTTCATCGAGTCGTCGGTGGGCTCGACGTGCACGCCGTCGAAGATCTCCGACTCGATGTCGTAGCGCCGCAGGTTGTCGGCGATGCGCTGCGGCGCCCCGAGCGAGTGGATCCCCGGATCGGTGACGATCAGCACGCGCTTCACGCCGTAACCGGCCATCTCGAAGCCGACCTCGTCAGAAGCGCCTGCGCCGAACTTCAAGGGCGGCGCACCCCAGGTGAAGATCGTCTCCTCGGTGAGCTCCACGTCGGGCAGTGTCATCTATTTCGCCTCCGCGGGAAGAAGTACGTCGACAGGCGTCACGTGTACGAGCCCTCCGGCGCCAGGCGCAGCTGGTGGATCTGCTCGGCGTCGTGCCCGAACACCATCGTGGCGTTGGTGTCCTCCTGGATGCCCCGCAGCTTCTCCACCGATGCGTAGAACTGCTCCAGGTTGTTGACGATGGCCGCGGGCGTGGCGGGCGGGCCGTAGCTCTCCCCCATGTAGACCGCGTCGGACGTGAAGATCATCGTGCCGGCATCGGGAAGGGTGACCTGCATGGACATCGTGCCGACGGTGTGCCCCGGCGTCTCGATGAGCTTCACCCCTGGCAGGAACTCGGTGTCGCCGGAGACCGTCTGGAAGTCGAGGCCCTCGTAGTCGGTCTTGAGGTGCGCGCCGTTGAACAGGCCGCCGAACCCGAAGGCGAACTCCCGTTCCTTCTCGTGGCAGACGAGCTTCGCGGTGGTGTTCTTGAACATCTGTGCGTTGCCGGCGTGGTCGAAGTGCAGGTGCGACAGGATGACGTAGTCGATCTCGTCGAGCCCCACACCCATCTGGTTGAGGCGGGAGTCGAGGTACTCGTCGTCCGAGACCTTGTCGTACGGGAAGAACTCCTGCAGGCCGGTCGGCCCCCAGCGCTCCTCCCAGTCACGCGGACAGCTGGTGTCCCAGAGGATCTTGCCCTCGTCGGTCTCCACGAGCACACAGTGGGTGGGGACGTCCACCCACGGCGCCGGGTTGTTCTTGTTGCTCCGATCGACGATCGAGCGCCCCGGCTTCAACAGCAACCAGGTCAGGTCCGCGGTCATCGCCCCGCACGGGATCACGCTCACCTTGTTCGCAGTCGCCATCGTGGTCCTCTCGGCCTTGAGATACGGCCCGCGCGCCCAGCGCGTTCCAGCGCCGACCGTGGCATGTGGCATGCCACTCGTCAATGTATTCGCACTCGACCATGGATCAGGGTCCGGTCCACTCCAGATCGACATCGACGCTGCCAGGAGGCGCCCCCGCCTCCTGCGCGATGAGCAGCTCCGCGGTGCGCAGGATGTGCGCACGCATCGCCTCGGCGGCGCCCGCCGCATCACGGGATTCGACGTGGTCGAGCACCTCGCGATGCTCGGCCACGATGTCGTCGAGGCTGCGCGACCGGCTGACCGTCGAGACACCGCTGCGCAGCACCATGTCCCGCAGCCCGTCGACGTACGCCGCGAGCCGCAGGTTCCCCGACGCCTGCAGCAACACGAGGTGGAACCGGCGGTCGTGCTCCCACAGCCGGTACTCGTTTCCGGCCCGGGCAATGCGCTCCATCGCCTGGTGGAGCCGGCGCAGCTCCCGGCGGCCCGCCTCGTCGATCTGCCGGCACGCGAGGCGTGTGGCCGGCACCTCCAGCAGCAGGCGCAGTGCGAAGACCTCCTCCAGGTCGTGCAAGGACGTCTGCAGCACCCGCACCCCGCGGTTGCGCTCGAAGCGGACCATGCCTTGCTGGGACAGCTTGATCAGCGCCTCCCGCACGGGCGTGCGCGAGACGCCGAGCTGCGTGGCCAGCGTCTGTACCGAGTGCAGCGTGCCGGGCTGCAGTTCTCCCGTGATGACGGCGGCGCGCAGCGCGTCGAGTACCTGGGCGTTGACCGACTCGGTCTGGCGGACCTGCTTCACCCCGCCGCCCCGGGACGGAACGGGAGGGGCGAGTCCGCGACCCGGGACAGGGTGTGCACGGGAGGGATCCTGCCAGCGGCGAGGCCCTGCCCGGGGCCCGTTCGCCGACCGACGGTGTGCTGGCAACCTTGGATCATGGCGCGATACGAGTACCGGGTCCTGCAGCTGCGCGAGAGCCTCATCGGCGGGAAGCTCTCGGCCGACAAGCTGGAGAAGCTGCTGAACGACGAGGCAGCGCAGGGCTGGCAGCTCAAGGCCATCACGTCCACCGAGGTGAAGGGCCGGGTCGGTCCCGGCGGGGTGGACGGGCTCCTGGTCACGCTGGAACGTCCGGTGGGGTGACCGCTCTGCTGCGCGGCCGCCCGCGCTAGTGTCGCGGAAACGGGGTTCCTTGCCCGGATTCGGTGTCCAGGCGCAGCGCCGCTGCGGGACACCCGCACCCGGGCGATCGCAAGGCGGAGGAGGCACCGATACCGCGGTTGTATCGGCGCCGGACGACAACGCCGCGAGGCGCCGCCCGGGCGCCGGAGGCGGGTAGGACGACCTCGTTTCCGCGGCACTAAGTTCGACAGGTGGTGGAACGCCTGGACCCTCGCTGGCACCGGGCGATGCTCGACGTGCTCGCGGCCTCTCACCTGGCCGCCGGCGACTCCCTGGGCGACGTGCTCGAAGCGGCTCTCGCCCCGATGGGCCTGCACCCCGAGCTGTTCGTCGCCGACCGTGAGCAGGAGCATCTGCGCCCGCTGCGCGCCGGCGACCCGCTGCGCATCGACGGCACGCTGGCGGGGCGGGCCTTCCAGCTCGGAGCGGTGCACGAGGGCGGCCACGACGACGGCCGGCGCCTGCTCTGGGTGCCGATGATCGACGGTGCGGAGCGCATCGGGGTGTGCCGGGTGGTCCTGCCCGCCCACGTGAACTCCACGGACCCGGCGCTTGCCGAGCACTGCCTTGCGGTCTCGGCGCTCATAGCGCACCTCACAACCTCCAAGACCATGCAGAGCGACGAACTGGCCGTGGCCCGGCGCTCCCAGCCGATGTCGGTGGCCGGCGAGCTGCTCTGGCAGCTCCTGCCACCGCTGACCGTCGGCGGTCGAGGGCTCGCGCTCGCCGCGGTGCTCGAGCCCGCGTACGACGTCAGCGGCGACGCGTTCGACTACGCGGTCGCCACCTCGCATGCCGACTTCGCAATCTTCGACTCGTCCGGCCACGACCTGAGCGCCGGCCTGACCACCTCGGTGACGCTCGCGGCCTCCCGCTCGGCCCGCCGGGAGGGCCACGGGCCGGCCGCCATCGCCCGGCGGATCGACGCCGCGCTCACCGAGCAGTTCAGCGACCACCGGTTCGTCACCGGCGTGCTCGCCCAGCTCGACCTGGAGTCGGGCCGGCTCCGCTACCTCGTGGCCGGGCACCCGCCCCCTGTGCTGCTGCGCAGGGGAAAGGCCGTGCGCACGCTGGACGCTGTGCTCCGTATGCCGTTCGGGCGAGTGGCGTCGATGATCCCGCAGCCCGACGAGCTCGGGGAGGAGTTCCTCGAACCCGGCGACCGGATCCTGCTGCACTCCGACGGCATGGTGGAGGCCAGGGACGAGACCGGCGAGGAGTTCGGCGTCGACCGGCTCGTCGAGCTGGCCGAGCATGCCGCCGCAGCGCAGCTCCCGGCACCGGAGACGCTGCGCCGCCTCGCCCACGCCGTACGGGAGCACCGCAGGGGCGAGCTGCGCGACGATGCCACGCTCGTGCTGGTCGAGTGGTCCGGCAGCGCAGCGGAACGCCTGCTCGCACGCCTCGCCGACAACGGCCGGGACCGGTAGTCGCGTAGATCCAGTGCGACGGACACCGGGCCGCAAGGTGCGGGGTGTGGGCCCGTGCGCCGTGGCACTGATCACGGTGGGCAGGCAGTGAACGGGCAGGTGGCGGCTCCGGCTCGCACGCGTCCCGCATAGGGTCGGTGCTCGTGAACACCGCTGCCCCGTCCGAGTTGTTCGACCCCGCCGCATGGCGGGTGGTCGAGGGCTTCGACTTCGCCGACATCACCTACCACCGGGCCGTGGCCGCCGGGCCGGAGGGCGGCACGGTGCGCATCGCCTTCAACCGGCCCGAGGTGCGCAACGCCTTCCGCCCCGGCACCGTCGACGAGCTCTACCGCGCGCTCGACCACGCTCGCACCACCCCGGACGTCGGGTGTGTGCTGCTCACGGGGAACGGGCCCTCTCCGAAGGACGGCGGCTGGGCGTTCTGTTCCGGCGGCGACCAGCGCATCCGGGGGCGCACCGGCTACCAGTACGCCTCGGGGGACACGGCCGACACCGTCGACCCGGCGCGGGCAGGCCGCCTGCACATCCTGGAGTGCCAGCGCCTGATCCGGTTCATGCCGAAGGTGGTGATCGCGGTCGTTCCCGGCTGGGCGGCGGGTGGAGGCCACTCGCTGCACGTGACGGCCGACCTCACGTTGGCGAGCGCGGAGCACGCCCGGTTCAAGCAGACCGACGCCGACGTGGGCTCGTTCGACGGCGGATACGGCTCGGCGTACCTGGCGCGGATGGTGGGTCAGAAGTTCGCCCGCGAGATCTTCTTCCTCGGCCGGGAGTACTCGGCGGCCGACGCTCACCGGATGGGCATGGTCAACGCGGTTGTGCCGCACGCGGAGCTGGAGAAGGTGGCGCTGGAGTGGGCCCGGGAGATCAACAGCAAGTCGCCGACCGCGCAGCGGATGCTCAAGTACGCGTTCAACCTGCCGGACGACGGGCTGGTCGGGCAGCAGCTCTTCGCGGGCGAGGCCACGCGGCTCGCGTACATGACCGACGAGGCGGTGGAGGGCCGAGACGCGTTCCTGCAGAAGCGCGACCCGGACTGGTCCCCGTTCCCGTGGCACTACTGAACACACGCTCGTACCGGCCTTCGGGTTCACGGCGATAGCGAGGCAAACGGGTGAACAACCTGCGGATCGTGCCCGTGGACGGATCGCCCGGCGCGGTCGCCGAACTCGCCACCGCGCTCGGGGAGGCGCTGGACGGCGGCCCGGCCCTGCTCCCCCGGGCGTTCGGCTCCTCCGCGACGCCCACGACCGCACCCGGGCCGGGTGCGGCGCTGGTGGTCCCGACATCGGGTTCCACAGGTGATCCCAAGTTCGTGGTGCTCTCGGCCGCGGCGCTGCATGCGTCCGCCACGGCCACCGCGGATCGGCTCGGCGGGCCCGCGTCGTGGCTGCTCGCGCTTCCCGCCGAGCACGTCGCAGGAGTGCAGGTGATCGTGCGCTCCCTGCTCGCGGGATCGGCGCCGGTGCTGCAGGACCTGCGCAACGGTTTCCGGCCCGCCGACTTCGCGGCCGCCACCGGAGAGCTCGCCGTCGGCAGGCGGTGCACCAGCCTGGTGCCCACCCAGCTTTCCCGGATCCTCGACGCCGGTGGCGCCGCTCTCGAGGCGCTGCTCAGCTACGACGCCGTGCTCGTCGGTGGAGCCGCCTTGGAACCCGCTCTGCGGTCCCGCGCCCACGACGTGGGTGCACGGATCGTCACCACGTACGGCATGAGCGAGACGGCCGGGGGCTGCGTCTACGACGGCGTCCCGCTGGACGGGGTCCGGGTCGGTATCGGCGAGAGCGGCCGGATCCGCCTGGGCGGCCCCACCCTGGCCGAGGGCTACCTCGGCGATCCGGCAGGAACCGCAGCGGTGTTCGACGACGGCTGGTTCAGCACGAGCGACCTCGGCCGGTGGCGCGACGGGCGGCTGGAGGTGCTCGGCCGCGCCGACGACGTGATCGTCACCGGCGGGGAGAACGTGGCGCCTGCCGCGGTGGAACGCGTGCTGGTGGCTCAGCCCGGTGTGCGCGCAGCCTGCGTCGTCGGGCTGCCGGACGCGGAGTGGGGCCAGGTCGTGGCTGCGGCGTTCGTCGTTGACGCCGCAGGGGGCGAACCGGCAGCGGCACGCCTCGACCGGCTCCGGGACGCGGTGCGCGATGAGCTCGGACGAGTCGCGGTACCACGGCTGCTGCGCACTGTGGCCGAGATCCCGCTGCGCGGCGTGGGCAAGCCGGACCGGCGCGCGGTAGCGGCGCTGCTCGCCGTGGAGCAGGTCCCGCCGAACTGATCCGGACCGGACCACCCCTTCGTGGCCCTTACTCTCCGTTGATTGACCGCTACAGTTTCGTGATATGTGCTGCGCCTCGTAGACCACTCCAGTCACACGAGTAACAGGGAGCGCCATGCGTGGTCTGGTCGCGACGGCAGCACCACTGGCATCACTCGTCCTCGTGAGCGCACTGACGACGGGCCTGGCGACACCGGCAACCGCACAGCCTGCGGTTCTCGCCTCCTGGGCGCCCGACCTCGCCACCGGCGATCCTGCGGGCGTCCGGACCGACGGCGGGACCGTGCGGCTGGAGGGCACAGGCGCGTTCCTGGCCCCTGTCGAGGACGCACCGGCGCCCAGGGGCGCCGCCGTGCCGACCGGGCTGCTGACGCTCCGGTCCCAGCAACTACCCGCCCCAACGGACCAGGTCGTCGCCACCGTCATCGGCGACGTGCCCGCCGGCAGCACGGCCGTCGTCGACGTTCGGGGTCGCCGCGGCAACGGTGGCTGGACCGAGTGGGTGCCCGCCCGACCGGGCCCCGATGCGGTGGTCGCGGAGCTGCCCGAACCCACGTCCGAGGTGCAGGGCAGGCTCGTGCTCGCCGGCCCGCCGGGCGGCGGACCCACCGTTCGCAGTGTCACCCTCACGGCCCGGCCCGCAACGAGGCCGCTCGCGGCGCCGGTCGGGGAGCACGGCGCGCTCCAGTTCAGCGTCTTCGCCACCCGCGAAGGCCTGGTCGGCGGCACGACGGCGAACGGGCACGTCATCACCGAACGCGACCACTTCGTCGCCCTGCCGTCCCGGCGTGGGCTGTCGCCCCGCGACACCAGCGACTACTCGGTCAAGGTCTGCGCCCCGAACGGCCGCTGCGCGTTCGCCCCGGTCTGGGACGTCGGGCCGTGGAACACGCGGGACGACTACTGGAACCCCGAGGATGTCCGCCAGGAGTGGACCGACCTCCCCCAAGGCCTTCCGCAGGCCCAGGCCGCGTACAAGGAGGACTACAACGACGGGAAGGACCAATCCGACCGCGAGGTCCTCAACCCGGCAGGCATCGACCTCGCCGACGGACTCTTCTGGGACGCGCTCGAGCTCGACGACAACGCATGGGTCACGGTGGACTACCTGTGGACCGGCTCCGAGCGTTTGTCCAAGGTTGTCGGCACCCCGAAGGTGCTGGCGGCTCCGCGCGCGGGCGCCGAGGTGACCGGGATCGTCGCGGAGCAGGCCATGGTGCCGGTGCAGTGCGCGGTCGGCCAGGGGACGGACCGGTGGCTGCGCGTCGGCGCCGGCCAGTACCTCGACGCGGCGGCGGTGCCCGATCCGGGCGTGGTGAAGGCCTGCACCACGGGAGCCGCCGGTGCACCGGCGAGCACCGGCACCCCTGCCGGATAACGTTTGCCCGTGGCCACCATCGCGCAATGGATCGAGGGCGCACGTCCTCGTACCCTGCCGACCGCCGTCTCCCCCGTCCTGGCCGGCACCGGCGCGGCGATCGGCGCCGGAGTCGTCGCGCCCGGGCGTGCCCTGCTCGCGTTGATCGTCGCAGTGGCGCTGGTCGTCGGGGTGAACTTCGCGAACGACTACTCCGACGGCATTCGCGGCACCGATGACGAGCGCGTCGGCCCGTTGCGGCTGGTGGGGTCGAAGGCTGCCGAGCCGGCAGCGGTGCGAACGATCGCGATCGTCGTTCTCTCGATCGCCGGACTTGCCGGGCTCACGCTGGTCTCACTCAGCCAGCAGTGGTGGCTGATCGCCGTTGGCGCCCTCTGCATCGCCGGGGCGTGGTTCTACACCGGCGGGAAGCGGCCCTACGGCTACTCCGGGCTGGGCGAGGTGGCGGTCTTCGTGTTCTTCGGCCCGATCGGGGTACTGGGCACGGTGCTCACGCAGAGCGGTCCGCCCGGACCCCTTGCGATCGTCACCGCAGTGGGAGTGGGCATGCTCACATGTGCGGTGCTGGTTGCAAACAACCTGCGGGATATCCCAACAGACACCGTTGTGGGTAAGCGCACGCTCGCGGTCGTGCTGGGCGACACCGACACCCGCCGCCTGTACGTCGCACTCGTGACCGTGCCGCTGCTGTTATCGCTGCTAGCGGGGCTGCGCAGCTGGCCGATGTTGCTCGGTTTGCTGACTCTGCCGCTCGTTGTGATGCTCGCGCGCGAGGTCCTGAGCGGGGCAGCCGGTCGTAAACTGATTCGCGTGCTGGCGCAAACCGGCATCCTCCTGCTCGCCTGGTCAGTCCTGACCGGGATCGGGCTGGCGCTCGGGCAGGTCGCCTGAGGTCGGTGAGGCGGGGAGATTCCCCTCACCACGCAGGCGCGCCCGCAATGCGGATCGCTCTCTCGACCGCCGACCACGGCTCTCCGACAGCGCCACGTCGAGGCGGCTGCGCAGTCCGCGGAAGAGCACCATGGACAACGGCAGGGCGACGATCAGGCCGATGAGCAGCGAAATCAGGAACGGCGTGCCCGTCAGGAGCATGAGCGCCGTCACGATGGCAACGAGACCGAGCCGGGCCAGCGCGTAAAGCCCTACGGTGGCAGCGAGACCCAGTCGCTGCCCCGCGGGGGGGTGCCCGGTGGGTGGCGAGGTCATATGGTGAGCCTACGTCTGCCGGATGGTTACGCGTTGTGGTGCCCGATTCGTGTCCGGTTCGTCCTTGAAGAGCCCTTTACCTACGGACAACCGTTCGAGTACGTGGGGTCCCAGGTGTCACGATGGCCCGGAAACGCCCCGCGGCTCTGGAGGTCCACATGACAATCACGACGACTCAGGCCAGCAGTAACGAGCGCCTGCTCACCCCTGGCGAGGTGGCGGCTCTCTTCCGCGTCGATCCCAAGACCGTGACGCGTTGGGCGTCCGCCGGTCGGATCGGTTCCATCCGCACTCCCGGCGGACACCGTCGCTTCCGGGAGTCGGAGGTGCGGAGCATGCTGGCCGATCTCACCAGTGAGGCCACGTTACCGCCGTCGCGCCCCTGAGCGCCCTGGTAGTAGCGATGCGCGTGACGGTGCGGACAGCAATCAGGCTCTCCGCCACCCTGGCGCCCGTGCTCCGCTAACCTCGACGCCGGAGGTGGTTGGAGTGTTGTTCCTCATCGCGTTCGTCGGCGCCGCGGTCATCGCTCTGGTGCTGTGGAAAGCGATGAGCACCAGCGGTTCGCAGGTCCCGCAGCCCCCTCGCAGGCCCGTCACGGGTTCCGGGAGGCCACGGGTCAGCGGACCTGACGATGACCCCGACTTCCTTCGTCAGCTCGACGAGAAAGTCCGGCGACGGGACGATCCTCCCGGCGCCTGAGCTGGCACCCCGGCCCTCGCGGCCGGGGCGCTCCGGCTCATCACGAACGAACGACGTCGCTCATGAAGTGGCGGTGAAACCCATCAGGCGGCGGCCTGTGGCAGGGCGGCCACCGGACCGCCGTCAGACCGAGGCACCTTCGAAGGCATCCGCCACCGCAGCACCGAGCTGCAGAAGCGCAAGCCGCGTCGCAGGCGCCAGACGGTCCAGATCCACCTCCGCACCCTCCTCGAGATGAGGGTCGTACGGAACTCGCACCACTGCTCGGCAACGTGCTGCAAAGTGCTCCGCCACCCGGTCCAGGTCGACGCCGCCCGAGGACCGGTGCACGGAGTTGAGCACCGCCACGGAGTTCCGTACCAGGTCACCGTGCCCGTGCGCATCAAGCCAATCCATCGTTGCTGACGCACTGCGCGCCCCGTCGATCGATCCCGACGACACGATGATCAGTTGATCGGCCAGGCCAAGCACGCCGTACATGGCGGAGTGCATGAGCCCGGTGCCGCAGTCGGTGAGCACGATGTTGTAGAAGTGCTCGAGCAACGCGATCGTGCGCCGGTAGTCCTCTTCGCTGAACGCTTCGGAGACTGCTGGGTCCTGCTCGCTGGCCAGCACCTCGAGGCGCGACGGTCCCTGCGACGTGTATGCGCGCACATCCGTGTAGCGACGCACCCGCTGCGCGTCCCGCAACAGATGACGCACGGTGGCGCTGGTCTCCAGCGGGATCTTCTGGCTGAGCGTCCCGCGGTCGGGATTGGCGTCCACCGCAACCACGCGATCGCCGCGAAGTGAGGCGAACGTCGCACCGAGTGTGGCCGTCACGGTGGTCTTTCCGACCCCGCCCTTCAGGCTGAGCATCGCGATCTTGTAGCAGCCGAGTAAAGGCTTGTTGAGACGAACGGTCAGTTCGCGCCGTCGGACGTCGGAGGGACTCTCACCCGGGTTGATCATGCGCCCGGACATCTTGTAGACCGCCAGGCGCCACCCGGACTGCGGGGGGCGCGGAGTCTGGCGTAGCAGGCGGGCCGACGAGAGGTCCGTCGTTTCCTGATGACGCTGGTCCGAACCACTACGCGCCTGTTGCGCCTCCTGCGCAGCCACCGCGGCGGGATCGGTCCATCCGCGGGTACGCGGCCCCGCCCCGCTCGAGCGCCACGGATGCGGAGGCGTGGCCTGCGTGTCGGACCTCCGGTCCCCACCGGGAACCGCATGACCCCACGGCATCCCTGCCGCGGGGCCGGAACCGTTGGGGGAGGGATCCGACGGCGCGGAGGGCATCACCGGTGGGGAGGGCAGCCCC
>DASYES010000504.1:0-19968 GCA_036498885.1 Pseudonocardia sp. | reverse complement strand
CGACGAGCTGGGCGCCGCCCTCGGTGGCGCCGGCGATGATGCGCACCTGGCCGTCGGACTTCGCAAAGGCGTTGATCGCCGGTCCGGAGCCGATGTAGCCGGCGTCGAGCGAACCGCCGAGCAGCGCGTTGACCGCGTCGCCACCGGCGTTGAAGGTCTGTGGCGTGAGCGTGGTCGTGCCCAGCTCAGCGGTGAACAGGCCCTGTTCGACGCCGATGATCGCCGGGGCGTGGGTGACGTTGGGGAAGTAGCCGAGTCGTAGCTCCTGCGCCTTCCCGCCGTCGACGGGTGCCGCGGTGCCGGAGCCCGGGCGTTCGGCCCTCGAGCAACCGGTGGCGGCGAGCAGGGCCACGACGATCACGGCCGATAGCAGGGCGGGGGCGCGGAGCCGGGGCATCGGATGAGTCCTGTTCTGCATGGGGGTGCCCGGCCAGGTGCGCGGGCGGGAACACGCGTGCTGACGGCGCGCGGGATCGCGGCGGCTGATCAGCGGGGTGCGTGAAGGTTCAGCGACAGAACTCGTCGAAGGCGTGGCCGCGGCGGGAGGGCCAGAACCTCTCGAGATCGGTGACGAGCAGGTTCGACATGGCCGCTAGTCGGGCACGCCGAGACGCGGCGCGGCCCTGCGGGCACTGCTGCGTCGACATCACCTCACCATCGTGCGTCGCGGCCCGGCGGAGGACAACAAGGTGTCCGAGCAGCGGGAAGAGACCAAAATGTCCGGACACATGCGCGTGTTTCGGAGCCGTGGTGCTGTCATGCGCCCGATCGAGGTGCAGTACGGCTCCATGGTGCGGAGCCTCAGCCTGCGGCACGCGTCGGCACGGGGGTAGGGGTATTCGCTGTGGATGCGTATCGCGCGCACACCAGGGTCGCCACCGCAGGGTGCGCGGCGAGCGGCCCCGCGAGCAGCACGTCCGGGCCCGCGGCGTGAGCAGCGCGGGCGATCGCGTCCGGGAGCAGGCCCGGCGCGAGGATCCACTGCGCCACCGCCACGCGCTCCGCCCCCTGCCTGCGGAGGGCGGTGATCGCCTGCGGCACCGTCGGCTCCGTTGCGGTCGCGAAAGCCGCGGTGGCGCCGGCCCAGCCGAACCGCCGGTGCCAGCCGTCGGCCACCTGCGCCACCGCGGCGTTGGCCGGGGCGTGCGAGGAGCCGATCGCGGCGAGCACGACGCCCAGCCCGGGGTCGTCGAGCGGGCCTGCGACGGCGGTGAGGCGATCCAGCGCGGCGGCCTCCAGCAGTGGGCTGCCGCCGAGCACGCCGGCCGTCGCGATGTGGAGCTGCGGGTGTCGCCGGGCGGCGCGAGCGATCTCGCCGGGGACGTCGACCCTGGCGTGGAAGGCGTGGCCGAGCAACAGCGGAATGACCACCGTGGCACGGTGGCCCTCGGCGGCGACCCCGGCGAGCACGTCCGGCAGCCGGGGCGCGGACAGGTCGAGGAAACTCACGCGCACGTCGAGGGCCGGGCGCTGCCTGCGTACCTCGTCGGCGAGCGCAGCCACGGTGGCCGCCGACCGCGGGTCGCGGCTGCCGTGTGCGACAGCGACCAGCACGGGAGCAGGCTCTCCTCCGTCGGCAGGCTCGGGCCCCAGGGCGGTGCGGGACCGACGGACGAGGACGGGCTGGAGCGGCACGGCCTACCCCGCTAGCGAGAGCGGCTGGCCGACCAGGCCCGCCGCGAGCGTGTTGCCGGTGGGTGGGTCGATGAGCAGGAAGCTACCGGTGGCGCGGATGTCGGCGTACTCGTCGACGGGGAGCGGGTCGGCCGTGCGCAGGGCGACGCGCCCGATGTCGTTGATGCCCAGCTGCTCGGGCGCGTCCACGTAGGAGACGGTCTCGGTGTCCAACCGCTCGCCGAGCGCGCCGACGATCACCTGGGTGGTGCGCGCACCGTGCTTGAGCAGCAGCCGGGCCCCCGGCCGCAGCGGCTTGTCGGCCAGCCAGCACAGCGTGGCGTCCAGCTCGTTGGTCAGCCGCGGTGGAGCGGCGGCCGAGGCGATGAGGTCGCCGCGGGAGATGTCGATGTCGTCCTCCAGCAGCACCGTGACGCTGCGCCCGGCGCCGGCTGCGTCGAGCGGCCCGTCCGCCGTGTCGACGCGCGCGACCCTGGTGCGGGCACCGCCGGGCAGCACCACGACCTCGTCACCCGGCCGCACCGTCCCGGCGGCCACCTGACCGGCGTAGCCGCGGTAGTCGTGCAGGCCTTCCCAGCGCGAAGCGCCGGCGGATCGCGCATCGGTGCTTTCCCGGGGACGGATCACGTACTGCACCGGCATGCGGAACGGAGCGGCCACCTCCGGCCCGGCCACGGGAACCGACTACAGGTGCCCGAGCAGGGTCGGCCCGTCGTACCAGGGGGTGCGCGCAGAGCGTTCGACGACGTTGTCGCCGACGAGCGCCGACACCGGGATCGTCACGACGGCGTCGTCGGCGAAGCCGAGCGAGCGGGCGAGCCCGGCGAAGTCCTTGGCGATCGCGGCGAGCACGGCCTCGTCGTAGTCGACAATGTCGATCTTGTTGATGGCCAGCACCAGTCGCGGCACCCGCAGCAGGGCGAGCACAGCGGCATGCCGGCGGGTCTGCTCGACCACGCCGTGGCGGGCGTCGACGAGCAGCACCGCGAGCTCCGCGGTGGACGCGCCGGTCACCGTGTTGCGCGTGTACTGAACGTGACCCGGCGTGTCGGCAAGCACGAACTCGCGGGTCGGAGTGCCGAAGTAGCGGTAGGCCACGTCGATCGTGATGCCCTGCTCACGCTCCGCGCGCAGCCCGTCCACCAGCAGCGACAGGTCGGGGGCGGAGAGCCCCTTGTCGACCGACGCCCGCTGCACGGCCTCGATCTGGTCGGCCAGCACCGACTTGGTGTCGTAGAGCAGCCGCCCGACGAGCGTCGACTTCCCGTCGTCGACGCTGCCGGCGGTGGCGAAGCGGAGCAGATCCCGAGCTCCGCTGTCCGACTCGCTCGCGAGCTCGCTCATGTCAGAAGTACCCCTCGCGCTTGCGGTCTTCCATGGCCGCCTCGGACAGGCGGTCGTCGGCGCGGGTGGCCCCGCGCTCGGTGAGCCGGGATGCGGTGACCTCGGCGATCACCTCGTCGAGCGTGGTGGCGGTGGACTCGACGGCACCGGTGCACGAGCCGTCGCCGACCGTGCGGTAGCGCACCGACCTGAGCTCAAGGGCCTCGGCTCCGCGCGGTCCGCCCCACGGGCCTTCGGCGAGCCACATCCCGTCGCGACGGAAGACCTCGCGCTGGTGGGCGAAGTAGATCGAGGGCAGCTCGATCCCCTCGCGCTGGATGTAGCGCCAGACGTCCAGCTCGGTCCAGTTCGAGATCGGGAACACCCGCACGTGCTCACCCGGGGCGTGCCGGCCGTTGTAGAGGTTCCACAGCTCCGGGCGCTGGCTGCGGGGATCCCACCGACCGAACGCGTCGCGTAGCGAGAGGATCCGTTCCTTGGCCCGCGCCCGCTCCTCGTCGCGCCGCCCGCCGCCGAACACCGCGTCGAACCGGTGGTCGGTGATGCTGTCGAGCAGCGGAGTGGTCTGCAGCGGGTTGCGGGTGCCGTCCGCGCGCTCGACCAGGCGACCGTCGTCGATCCACTCCTGGACGTGCGCCACCTCCAGGCGCAGCCCGAGCCGCGCGACCAGCCGGTCGCGGAAGTCGATGACCTCGGGGTAGTTGTGCCCGGTGTCCACGTGTAGCAGCGGGAACGGCACCGGTGCCGGTGCGAACGCCTTGACGGCGAGATGCACCAGCAGGGTGGAGTCCTTGCCGCCGGAGAAGAGGATCACCGGACGGTCGAACTCGCCCGCCACCTCGCGGAAGATGTGGATCGACTCGCTCTCCAGGGCGTCGAGCGCGTCGAGCGCCGAAGCGTCCGTGAGGGGCAGCGTCGCGGTCATGCGTGAGCCTCCACGATCGAGAGTGCGTGGATGCGGGTCATGAGACGTGGAGCCCGCACTCGATCTTGCCCGTGCCTGCCCACCGGCCCGAGCGCTTGTCGGCGCCGGGCGCCGGCTTCGCCGTGCAGGGCGCGCACCCGATCGACGGGTAGCCCTCCCCGACGAGCGGGTTCGCGAGGATCCCGTGCTCGGCGATGTAGTCGTCCATCTCCTCATCGCTCCACGCGGCGATCGGGTTGACCTTCACCAGCCCGAACTTCTCGTCGTAGGTGATGAGCGGCGTGTTCGCCCTGGTCGGAGCCTCGACGCGGCGTACCCCCGTGACCCACGCGTCGTAGCCGGCGAGGGTGCGCTCCAGCGGAGCGACCTTGCGCAGCGCGCAGCACTGGTTCGGGTCGCGCGCGAAGAGGTCCTTGCCGAGCAGCGAGTCCTGCTGGGCGACGGTGTGCTCCGCGGTGGCGTTCACGACCCGCACGTCGTAGGTGAGCTCGACGGCGTCGCGGGTGCCGATGGTCTCGGCGAAGTGGTAGCCGGTCTCGAGGAACAGCACGTCCACACCGGGCCGCGCGCGGGCGGCCAGGTCGACGAGCACCGCGTCCTGCATGTTCGACGCGACGATCAGCCGCTCGCCGAACGTCTCCGCAGCCCAGGCCAGCACCTGCTCGGCGGTCGCGTCCGGCCCGAGCTCGACCGCTCCCCGCTCCGCAAGACCACGAAGATCGGTTTCCGTCGCAACACTCATCGCTCGTCCTCGCTGCGCTCGGCCGACCGCTTCGCGGGGGCGCCGTGTTGATCGTTCGCTCCGCGAGCTCCGGCGCTGTGTTGATCGTTCGCTCCGCAAGCTCCGCTCACCGCGACACCTCCGGCACTCCGATTCCGACGAACTTCAGTGAGAACGTCCGCAGACAGGCCGCGCAGTACCAGGCGCCGTGCGGCACCCTCTCGGTCTGCTCTGCGGGTCGTAGGTCCTCCTCGCCGCAGTACGGGCAGTAGAAGGGGACTGCGCGCTCGCTCATGTCGCCCCCTGCTCGGTTATACCGGCGATCATTTGAGGTCGTCCTCGGCAGCGCGTGTGACCCACTGCGCAAACCGCTCGCCGTCTTCGCGTTGGGCCACAAACCGCCTGACGACCCGCTCGACGTACTCACCCAGCTCCGCGCTGGTGACCTTGAGACCGCGCAGCTTGCGGCCGAAACCGGCGTCCAGACCGAGGCCACCGCCGAGGTGCACCTGAAAACCCTCGACCTGGTTGCCGCTCGCGTCGGTCACGAGCTGGCCCTTGAGACCGATGTCGGCCACCTGCGTGCGGGCACAGGCGTTCGGGCAGCCGTTGAGGTGGATCGAGATCGGGACGTCCGGGCTGACGTCGACGAGACGCAGCTCCAGTTCCTCAACGAGCCGGATCGCCCGCTCCTTGGTCTCGACGATCGCGAGCTTGCAGAACTCGATCCCGGTGCAGGCCATGGTCGCGCGCCGCCACGGCGACGGCTCGGCCTGCAGACCCAGGGTGGCGAGCTCTGCCACGAGAGCGCTGACGTTCTCGTCCGGCACGTCGAGCACGACGATCTTCTGCTGCGGGGTGAGCCGCACCCGGTACGAGCCCGCCGTCTCCATGGCCTTGGCCAGCGCTACCAGAGTGGCGCCCGAGACGCGCCCCGACGAAGGGGCCACGCCGATGTAGTTGCGGCCGTCGACCTGTTTGTGCACGCCGACGTGGTCGATCGGGCGCTCGGGGATCGCCGGCGCCGGGCCGTCCACCATCTTCTTGCCGAGGTACTCCTCCTCGAGCACGCGGCGGAACTCCGCGACGCCCCAGTCGGCGACGAGGAACTTGATCCGGGCGCGGTTGCGCAGCCTGCGGTAGCCGTAGTCGCGGAACACCGAGACGACCCCGGCCCAGACGTCGGGAACCTCGTCGAGCGGCACCCACGCCCCGAGCCGCTGGGCGATCTTCGGGTTCGTCGAGAGCCCACCCCCGACCCAGACGTCGAAGCCCGGGCCGTGCTCCGGGTGCTCGACGCCGACGAAGGAGACGTCGTTCACCTCGTGTGCCACGTCCTGCTGCCAGGAGATCGCGGTCTTGAACTTGCGCGGCAGGTTGGAGAACTCGGGGCTGCCGATGTAGCGCTCGATGATCGCGTCGATCGCCGGACGCGGGTCGATCCGATCGTCCGCCGAGATCCCGGCCACCGGCGAGCCGAGAATGACGCGGGGGGTGTCGCCGCACGCCTCGGTGGTGAGCAGCCCGAGACCCTCGAGCTTGCTCCAGATCGCGGGCATGTCCTCGATCTGGATCCAGTGGTACTGGATGTTCTGTCGGTCGGTGATGTCCGCGGTGTCGCGGGCGTGGTCCTGCGAGACCTCGCCGACCGCACGGAGCTGCTCGGTGGTGAGCGCCCCGCCGTCGATGCGCACACGGAGCATAAAGTAGCGGTCGTCCAGCTCCTCGGGCTCCAGCACCGCCGTGCGACCGCCGTCGATCCCGGGCCTGCGCTGGGTGTAAAGGCCCCACCAGCGCATGCGGCCACGCAGGTCGGCGGGGTCGATCGAGTCGAACCCGCCCTTGGCGTAGATGTTCTCGATGCGGGCGCGGACGTTCAGCCCGTCATCGTCCTTCTTCGTGCGCTCGTTGGGGTTGAGCGGCTCACGGTGGCCCAGCTTCCACTGGCCTTCGCCGCGCTTGCGCTTGCCGGGAACGGACGTGGTGGGGGGCAAGACGGTGCCTCCGGATTGCGGCACAGGGCGGCCGCGGGCATGCGCGACAGGCCTCTGCGCCGGCTGTGTGTGGTGGTCGGGGCGCGAGATCAGCGCTGTCGACAGAGCGCGCTGCTCACCCGGTGCAGGTCCACGTGGCGCCGGGCCACGAGTCGCAGGGTCAGCGCGGTCACAACGGACAGCGTGCCACTTGTCCGGTCCGCGATCCATCGTCGTCCGCATGCTGGGAGCGGACTCACACGCTTCGCCGAACGGCCCCACGGCGGCACACACCCTGCGTACCGTCCCCGCGCGTGGAGAGCGGAGTGATCGACCTGCGCAGGCTCAACGGACGGGGGCTGCTGATCGGGGCGCCGATCCTGTGGGCGCTCAGTGTGGCGGTCGTCGTCGCCGCGGTCCGTGGCGACGTGGACGGAGGGGTCGTGGGCCGGGTGGTCACCGGGGTGCTGGGAGGGTGCTTCGGGCTCCTCGCCGTCGTCGTGTCGCTGGCGTTGTTCGACCTTCGACGTCCGCGTCGGCTGCTGATCGATCATGAGGGAATCCGGCTCGACACCGGCAGGCGCACCCCGGAGTTCCGACTGGCGTGGACCGAGATCGGAGCGGTCTCGCTGCGCCTCTCCGACAAACGCCGGCGCATCCACGCCCGGCGCTACCACCGCTGGTTCGACCTACGGCCGGAGGCGACGCCGATCGTTGCGGCTGTGGAGCTCTACCCGGCCGATCAGGAGGCCGTGCGCCGGCACCCCGAGCTGCGCAGGGCATGGCGGCTGGGCGGCGAGCGATGCTGGCTGCTCGTGATCACGGGCGGCACGGGGGCTCCGCCGCCGGTCGGCGCGCTCGTGCAGCGGTGGCATCCGGAGCTCTGGCGAGGGCAACACTCAGCGTCGTTGCTGGCGGATCCTCGATGAGATGAGCGCGTGCGTCTCGCCGTCAGGTGGTCTCGTCCGGAACGGGGTCGTGGCCACGGAGCTCGTTCACCCGCTCGGCCAGCCACCCCAGGCCCTGCCGGGCCGTCGCCCGAGCCCGGCAGGCCGCGACCCGTCCGTGCGCCACGGCGGCCCGGGTGATGACGGGCGGTGAGAGCAGCGCATCGGGATGCACGAGCATGAAACCGGCGGCGGTCGCCGTCGCCTCCACCGTGGTGTCGAGCGGCGCGGCCGTGAGAACGAACCTGGTCAGCAAGCGAGCGATCCGCTCCTGGAGGGTGTGGGGCAGCGGGGTACCGACACGGAGCTCGTCCATGATCGTCGACATGCGCCAGGCCGCATCCACCACCAGGCGCTGCCGCTCGAAGAATCCGTACGCGGGAACGTCGAGGTCGGGTTGGGTGGCCAGGAACGATTCCAGGCACACGGCGTGCAGTGCCGCGGAGGAGATGCCCTGGCCGTAGGTGGGGTTGAACGAGGCCACCGCGTCGCCCACCGCCACGAGCCGCGCCGGCAGGCGGTAGGCGGAGGCGAACTCCCGGCGGCGGCTGTCGGCCATGTGATAGAGCCGGATGGGGCCCAGTGGCTCCCCGGCTGCCGCGCGGGTGAAGGGCGCCGGAAGATCGTCACGGATCTGCGCGCGGAAGTCGTCGATCGTGGTGGCCGGCCGGTCCCCGTCGTGGCCGGAGAGCATCACGATGAATCGCGTGCCCTCGATCGGCCCGTAGACAGCGACGTTGGTCCGCCCGGGGAGGTCGCGGAGCAGGGTGATCGGCGGCTCGGGCGGTTGTTCGCTCGGTGCGAAGTACCCCGTGGCGTAGGTCAGCGCGATCGGTAGCCGGACGAGCTCCGGACGGTCCCAGCCGGCCTTCTCGAGCCACTCACCCACCCGGCTCGAGCGCCCGGTCGCGTCGACGACCAGGTCCGCCCGCTCCACGCGCTCGGCGCCGTCGACCTCGACACGGACACCGGTGACGGTCCCGCCCGCGGTTTCCAGCCCTGTGGCCCGCCCGGTGCGGACGGTGACCACGGGAAGCGCGAGGACCCGACGGCGGATCATCGCCTCCAGGAACGGGCGGCTGGCGGACATGACCCCCGGGTGGACGCTCCGCAGCCGCCGGTTGCGACCGGTCAACGCCGGACGCAGATCCGCCGGAGGCGCCACGAAGGCGCCCTCCGCCACGCACGCGTCCGAGAACCCGGGGAACCACCGGTCGAGCTGCATGCGCCCGGCCGCCAGCAGTGCATGCACCTGCTGTCCGTGGGGCACGCCGCGGCGCGCTTCGACAGCCTCGTCGAGCTCGTCCCGCTCGACGATCACCACCTCGGCGGCCACTTCGGAGAGCGCTCGTGCAGCGAGCAGTCCGGCGACGGAGCCGCCCATCACCACGACCCGCCGCAGCAGGGACCGCTCGGAGGCAGGGGTCGTCGTCCCGACGAGGTCGGTGAACATGCGGGCCGGGCTGAGCGGCCGGGAGATCGGCATTCCTGCGGTCCTGTCCCGGAAACGGCGCCCCGGGCAGCCGGAGCTTGATCGGGACGTTAGGCCACGGTCGCCGGAGGCGTCGCGACCCGCTCGGGTGATGTGATCGAGGACTCCGGGGCGAACGGGGCGAGCCGTGGCGAAGGGGACGGACCGGTGAACCCTGCCCCGTCCGCCCGACTGGCAGACTGGGATGCCGTGCCCACCAGCTCGCCCTTCGGGGTCTATGTCCACGTGCCGTTCTGCGCGGCGCGCTGTGGGTACTGCGACTTCAACACCTACACGCCGGTCGAGCTGGCCGGGTCCGGAGCGTCGCCGGACGGCTGGCTCGACGCGGTCCGCCGCGAGCTCGATCTCGCTGTGCGCGCCGTGGGGCCGCGGGCCGTCGACACGGTGTTCGTCGGTGGCGGAACGCCGTCGCTCCTGGGGGCCGAACGGCTCGGCGAAGTGCTCGACGCCGTCCGGGGGAGCTTCGGGCTCGCTCCGGGCGCCGAGGTGACCACAGAGTCCAATCCCGAGTCGACGTCACCGGAGTTCTTCGCGGGCCTCGTGGCGGCGGGGTTCACGCGGGTGTCGCTGGGGATGCAGTCCGCCGCGCCGCACGTGCTGCGCGTGCTGGAGCGTCGGCACACCCCGGGCCGTGCGGTCGCGGCCGCGCGGGAGGCCCGGGCCGCGGGGATCGCGCACGTCAACCTGGACCTCATCTACGCCACGCCGGGCGAGACCGACGACGACCTGCGGGCCTCGCTCGACGCGGTGCTCGACGCCGGCGTGGACCACGTGTCGGCCTACGCCCTGATCGTCGAGGACGGCACGGCGCTCGCCCGCCGCGTGGCGCGGGGGGAGCTGCCCGCTCCCGACGACGATGTGGCCGCGGCCCGCTACGAGCTGATCGACGATCGCCTCGATGCAGCCGGGCTGCACTGGTACGAGGTATCGAACTGGGCCGCCTCCGAACCGGCGGCCTGCCGGCACAACCTCGGGTACTGGCTCGACGGGGACTGGTGGGGGCTCGGACCGGGCGCGCACTCGCACCTGTCCGGCGTCCGGTGGTGGAACGTGAAGCACCCGGCGCGGTACGCGTCGCTGCTGGCCGAGGGAGAGCCCCCGGAGGCCGGGCGCGAGGTGCTGACCGAGTCGGAGCGCCACACCGAGCGCGTGATGTTGCGGCTACGCCTGGCGACTGGTCTCCCGCTGGACCTCCTCGACGACGACGGCCGCGCCGCCGCCGTCCGCGCGGCCGCGGACGGACTGCTCGACCCCGTAGCGCTCCCCACCGGCCGCGCGGTGCTGACCCGCCGCGGCCGCCTCCTGGCCGACGGGGTGATCAACGCCCTCCTGGCGGGAGCCCCCGTGTGACACCCCCCGCGAGTCGCCCCTTTCCAGCGCGCGAGTCGCCCGGTTCGCGCGGGCGAGTCGCCCCTGCTCGGGAGCATGCGGCAGTGCGTCCCGCCGTGTCCGCGCGTTTCGGCCCCGGAATCCGGGCGACTCGCGTCCGGGAACGGGGCGACTCGCGGGGGTGGCGCGAGTCGCCGGTTTTCGGTGGGCGAGTTGCCCCCGGGATTTGGGCGACTCGCCCCCGCGTAATGGGCGACTCGCGGGGGTTGGTGGGTCAGCTGTGAGTCCGCGGCGGCGGTTGGTGGTTGCGCTGGTCGGGGGGCTCGTCGTCGTGCTCGTCGTGGTCGGCGGGCTTCGGTTGGTCGGGTTCGGGGGCGGGGGTGCCGGGCCTGCTGTGCTGCCGGCCCAGGACCGGCCCGGCCCGGTGTTGCTCGTTCCGGGCTACGGGGGCTCTCGCGACGGCCTGCTCAGCCTCGCCCGGCGCATCGAGGCCACCGGCCGTACCACCGAGGTGCTGACGTTGCCCGGAAACGGCACGGGGGACCTGTCCGCGCAGGTCGACCTCCTCGACGGGGTCGTGGGGAAGATGCTGGCGGCGGGGGCTCCCTCCGTGGACGTGATCGGGTACTCAGCGGGAGGGGTGGTCGCCGGGCTGTGGGTCGCGCGCGACGGCGGCGCCACCAAAGCCCGTCGGGTGATCACGCTGGGCTCGCCACTCGCCGGCACGACGGTGGCGGCGGCCGCGGCGGCGAGCGCGCCGGACGCCTGCCCGGCCGCGTGCCGGGAGTTGGCCCCGGGCAGCGCCGACCTCGTCGAGCTGGCCACTGCGAAGGTCGGGACGGCGGTGCCGTGGCTCTCGATCTGGACCACCGAGGACCGGGTCGTCACCCCGCCTGACTCGGCGCGGCTCGACGGCGCGGTGAACGTGCCGGTGCAGTCGATCTGCCCCGGTGCCACGGTGAGCCACGGCGAACTGCCGTCGGACGCCGCCGTCACGGGCCTGGTGCTGGAGGCGATCTCGCCGGCTGCCCTCCCGGCGGGCGGGGACTGCGCTGTCCTGCGGGCCGCAGGAGCGGGCTGACGATTGTGTCAGGCGCCGATCGCCGGCGACATGGACACCTGACGCGGAACGCGCCTGGCGCGGAACATCGACATGTGGCCATGTCGTGCCCGGGCCCGGTTCGCCCGGCAGGGGTGGGGTGTTCCCCACCAGCGGACGGTGGCGCACCGGCATGTCGGCGGGCCGGTGGGAGCGGAGGGTGAACGCACTGCTCCCGAGCTCGGAGGTCCCCCTCGGTGTCCGCCACATCCACTGTCCGCCGATTCCGGACACTCGCCGTCCCGCTGGCCGTGCTGACCGTCGTGTTCCTCGTGATCTCGCTGCCGCCCTACCTCGCGCTCGACCCTGCGAAGGCCCGCCTGCCCGTGCCCGAGGACGTCCCGTGGTTCTACCCCGCTCTCGTTGCGCACATCGGGTTCGGCTCGATCGCCCTGCTGACGGCGGCGCTGCAAGTGTGGCCGTGGCTGCGACGCACCCATCCGACCGTGCACCGCTGGAGCGGTCGGGTCTACCTGGGGCTCGGCGTCATCCCGGGCGGGGTGGCCGTGCTGACGGTCGCACCGTTCGGTGAGTCGGGCGGTCCGACCGGCCAGGTCGCGAACACGATGTTGGCGATTCTCTGGCTGACGACGGCGGTGGCGGGCTACCGGGCGGTGCGGGCCCGCCGGTTCGACGAGCACCGGGAGTGGATGGTGCGCAACGTTGCCCTGACCTTCTCCATCGTCGCGAACCGGCCGTGGAGCATGCTCTGCATCGCGGTGTTCGCTCCGGAGGTATTCGGCACCGGCGAGATCGATCCTGCGGTGCTCGCCCAGGCCGCGGGTGTGTCGATGTGGCTGAGCTGGGTGGTCAACCTGCTCGTCGCCGAGTGGTGGCTGAACCGGACCCGCAACAGGAGGCGCCGGGCACCCCGGCATGCCGCACAGGCGGCGGAACCGGTGCCGGTCGCGTCGTGAGCTCAGCCGACCGTCGCGAGGAAGACGTACCGATTGAGACTGAACAGGCCGGCATCAACCGGAAGACGTCCTTGACCTGCACCGGAGCCAGTATCAACATCATCCGGGCCGCCCCTGGGCCGTGGCGGCTCCATCCGGGGCCGCATTCCAGGCCCTATCGATAGCCTTCCGGGCAGTTCTTCGCACCGAGATCGTCTGCGAGGACGCAGGCGGCCGGCAGCGGTACTCCGGGCGGCCGATGGGCGACTCGCACCGACCGACACCTGGCCATCGCCGAGGACGAGTGGGCCGCGTTCATCGACGACCAGCCTGCACGGGTTCCAGGTGCCGGCCCGGAGGAAAGGCTCGCGTGGAGATCGTGGAGAGCACGCACGCGGCCATCGTCGTCACACCGCCGCTGCAGACCGGTCCACTGAGCCGGTAGCCGCTTCGTCCCTTTGGTGAGAAATGAGACCGCTGTGCCGCGGCCGGCGTGCTCTGCCTGCTCGTGCGCGGAGGTGTGAGCCTGGTGGCGGGGTCCTGCGTGTCCGGGAAGCCGGCGCCTCAGGCCGTCTCGAGAAAGTCCCGGATCGCGGTCTTCGCGCCCGGATCGTCCCTGGCGGCGTCGCCACCCGGACCGGTTACGCCAGGTACGACGGCTGGGCATCACGAAGGTCATCTGACGCCTTCGGACGGCGTAGCGCAGCTTCCTTGACGGGGCACCCTGCGCATGATTCACTCTCCGTGGTGATTGAGCTCTCAACCAGCTCAAATGGGGCGGACGGGACGAGTGGAGCCGAGCGGCGCCGGCCAAAGCCTGACGCCCGGTCGCCCTCCCGGCCTTTCCGACCGGGCCCGCCACTTCGCCGGATCGTGCCTGCGTTCGACGCCGCACGCCTCTCCGACCGCGGTCGGTTCCGGATGCAATCTGACAACAAGGAGATCTGAATGAAGCTCGGGCTCGGCCTTCCGCAACGCACCGGATTCGATCTGAAGCACGATGTGATCCACGTGGCAAAGACCGCGGAAGAGAACGACTTCCAGAGTCTGTGGGTCTTCGAGCGCCTGCTCTTCCCCAGCGAGCCGACCCAGGGGCTCTACGGGATCCCCGGGCTGGCGTGGCCCGAGGGGTACAAGTCGGTGGCCGAACCCTTGGTGGTGCTCACCGCCGCTGCGGCCGTCACCGAGCGGGTACGGCTGGGCAGCAGTGTGCTCGTGGCCCCGCTGTATCACCCGGTCCAGTTGGCGAAGACATTGGCGACCCTCGACCAGATCAGCGGGGGCCGGCTCATCGCAGGCATCGGAACCGGCTGGTCGGAGGACGAGTTCGCGGCCGTCGGTGTACAGCTGGCCGATCGCGGCCGTGACCTGGATCATCTGCTCGACGTCCTCGACGCGGTGTGGGGCCCGGATCCCGTCAGTTTCGAGGGCCGCGGGTTCAGCCTCGACAAGGCAATCGTCGGTCCGAAGCCGGTGTCGAAGATCCCTGTGATGTTCGGTGGTGGCAACAAGAAGGTCATGGAGCGGGTCGCGCGTCGCGGCGACGGCTGGCTGCCCACCGGTATGCCGGTGAAGGTCACAGCTGACCTCTGGAACCAGCTTCGGGAGACGGCCGCGGGCTACGGCCGTGACGCCTCTGCACTGGAGCTGAACATCCGTGCGAACGTCGTCCTCACGGAGCAGCCTCTGGACGGTGAGCGGATGCCGTTCACAGGGAGCATGGACCAGGTCGTCGACGACCTGGTGGACACCGCCCAGCTCGGAGCGACCGAGGTGCTCCTCGACTTTCAGGGGCAGCACCCGTTCCCCGGCAGGACCTGGTTGCTGGACACCGCGCTGGAGATCAAGCGGCGGTTCGACGCGGCAGGCGTCTGACATTGTCGCCCGGGTGGGGGCGGCCGCGACTGTTCCCCCGGGCAGGTCTCGTCAGCCGCTGCTGAGGACGTCGGCGAGATCGAAGCGGACCGGCCGGTCCAGCTGCTCGTATGTGCAGGACTCCGGCTCCCGGTCCGGGCGCCGGGTGCACGAACCGCGCGGTGTGCCGGAACCGGTCGCCCTCCATGTAGTCGTACCGGACCTCCGCCACGCGCTCCGGACGCAGGGGACGAACGACAGGTCCTTGCCGGCGTTCCACCGGCTGGTCTCGTTCTTGCGGGGCGTCCGCTCGCCCTGCTCGTGGGCGGCCCAGTTCCACGGGTGCCCGTGAACGTCGTGACCAGCGTGCCGGCCTGACCATGGACGCGCTGAGGAAGGCGCTCTACCGCCTCGAGCACCCGCCAGGGGACCGCCCGCCGCTCCCCGTCCGCGTGCCCATCGGGAAGGACCGAAGCGGCCGGCCCATCTACGCCACCCGCGGCCGCGTCCCGACTTCGAGGTGTCCCCGCTCACGCCATCGGCGGCATGCGCATGCCCGCGTTGCACCCCGAGCTGGGTCGGACACAAGCCCGACGATCAGGCGCAGAAGGTCGGACACCAGTCCCACTTGGTCGGACCGCTGTCCCCACAAGCGGGACCACAGTCCGACCCTCCCAAGAACCGTGTACTACCGGGGTGGCGCGCGCCGCCATCCGCTCGCGCTGAGGCCGCACGACGACCATCCCGAGCGACCCTGCCGGGCCTGCCAGCGCCTCCGGGAAGCCGAGGGCGCCACGCCACCGCCTCGCCCGCGGCTTCCGCCACCCTGTGGCCAGTGCGAGGCACGTCCCGGCGACGTTCCTTGGCGCTCCACATGCCCGACGGGTCAAAGTGCCCACGCTGCCACCCGGCCAGCATCCGGAACGGGGTCGCACACCATGCGTCGTGATCCCGGGACGGCTCGGCCGGGGGACCTGCACATCACGGGTCCGCGTGGCGAGTGCGTGGCGCTGACAACCCTGCGCCGGCCCCCCGGCCTCGCTATGCCACGGAGGAGCACGTTCCCATGGAGGAACCGGAGGATGACCGATGAGTGACCGGCGATCTGAGACGGGAGCCGGAACGCTGTGGCGGTGAGACGAGACCCGTTTCGTGACGCGCAGGCAGCGCGGCTCAAGGCCGCGGGGCTCACGCTCGACGAGATCGGTGGCCGCATGGGCGTCAGCCGGGCCACCGCGCACCGGATGGTCCGCCGCGCCCTGCGCGAGTACGTGGCCCGCCCGTACGACGAGGCCCGGCAGCTCGCCGAGGCGGAGCTCGACCAGCTGGCCCGGCAGGGTGTTCTGGCAGCTCCGACCAGCTGTTGGGGCTACCTGCGCTGGTCCGCGGGAACGTCGGCGAGGAAGACGTACCGGTTGAGACTGAACAGGTAGTCGCCCTCGTCGGCACGGGCGCGCAGGTCGTCGAGCCAGGCCTGCGCGTCCTTCGCGGTGAGGCCGTGGCGACCCACCACGAACTCCGCGATCAGCTCCATGATGTTGGCGCTGAACGTCTGGCTGTGCAGCCGCGGGTTGAACAGCACCACGACCCGCTCCTCGGGCACGCTGAAGCCGGCGCGCCGCAGCAGCCCCGCCAGCGTGCTCGGCAGGTGCGGGTGGACGAGGTGCTCCTCCCACGCCGCGATGACCCGCTGGTGCAGCTCGCGATCCGCCGTGTGCCACACCAGCGAGTCCCAGTCGGTGTCCAGGATCAGCGCGCGGCCGCCGGGTCGCAGCACCCGTCGCAGCTCGGCGAGGGCCCGTGGCATGTCGGGCACGTACTCGTAGACCTGCGTGGAGACGGCCGCGTCGAACGAGGCGTCGGGGTAGGGCAGGGTCCCCGCATCGCCGTCGTCGATGTGGATCCACGGCCTGCTCGCGCAGCGGGACCGGGCGATCGTGTTCATCGCCTGGCTGGCATCGAGCCCCCGCACGGTGCCTGTTTTCCCGACGGCGTCGGCGAGCGACACGGCCAGATATCCCGGCCCGGAGCCGATGTCGAGCACCCGCTCGCCGGGCTGGGGCGCGAGCAGCGCCAGTACCTGCGCCCGCTGTGCCACGACGTCGGGAGTGGCGTAGGTCCGCTCGACGAGACGAGCGGCCTCCTCGTCGAACTCCAGCGCGGCCATGGCGCCGAGGTTATGCCCGTCAGCTGGTGACGTCCTTGGTCGCGAAGTTGGCCCATGCTGCTCCGAACGCGACGAGCACGTACGACAGCTGGACCTCCGCGCCCTGACGGACGGCCGTCCAGAGGATCGGCACGCGGTAGAGGTCGATCCACGCCAGCCAGTGCGTGGTCGGGAGGTAGAAGCGGACGGTGGCGGCCGCGTCCAGCGGCAGCAGTGACGCGCTGACGACGACCACCGCGAGCACCCCGAGCGCGGCGGCGAGAGGGGAGTCGGTGAGGGTGGAGAAGAACAGCCCTATCGCCCCCAGCGCCAGCATGCAGAGCGCGAGGTAGCCGACGACGATCGCGGTGCGGGTGGCGAGCCCCATGGGGGTGATCACCGGACCGGACAGCGACGTGATGCCACCGGCGCCGCCCGCTGAGGCGCCGGCACCGAAACCGAATGCCGCGACCCCCACGACGTAGCTGGTGAGCGTCACCAGTGCCACGGCGATCAGTACGAACGCCGCCACCGACACGAGCTTGGCCGTCAGCAACCGCAGCCGTCCGACCGGGCGGACCACCAGGTAGCGCAGCATTCCGGTGCTCGCCTCGCCCGCGATCGCGTCCCCGGCGACGACGGCCACCGTGATCGGCAGGAGCACCGGGAGCACCAGGGCGAGTGCGGCCGCCGGGAAGAGCTGCCCGTTGCCGACCACGGCTGAGAGGAACGCGGGGCCTTGCCCTGGCGCCGGAGCCAGTCGAGTGGTGGCGAGCAGCACCGCGACCAGCGCGGGCAGCCCGCAGAGCAGCACCCAGCAGAGCCACACGCGCCGGCGGCGCAGCATCAGTCGCAGCTCGACGCCGATCACGGAGCCTCCCTGGCGTTCGCAGGTGCGATCAACGTCCTCTCCTGTCCACCCGGTCCGAGCCGGTGCCGGTGACCGCCAGCACCACCTGTTCCAGGGAACGACGCAGTGCGGTCAGCTCCGTCACGGCGATGCCGGCGGCGACCAACCGTGCGTTGAGCGCGGCCGGATCGTCCTCCCGCACGACCACGGTGTCTCCGCTGCGTTCCAGCACCTGCCCGTCCAGCAGCCCGGCAACCGCGGCCGGGTGCGGGGACCGCAGCAGCACCTGGCCCGTCGGCGTGCGGAGCGTCTCGAGGTCGTCGGTCAGCACGAGTCGCCCGGCGTCCATCACACCGACACGGGTGCACAGCGCCTCCACCTCCGTGAGCAGATGGCTGGACAGCACCACCGTCGTCCCGCGCTCGTTGAGCGCGATCAGCAGGTCCCGGATCTCTCCGATGCCACGGGGATCGAGGCCGTTGGTCGGCTCGTCGAGCAGCAACAGCTCCGGCCCGCGCAGCAGTGCCGCCGCGATGGCGAGGCGTTGCCGCATGCCCAGGGAGTAGGCCCGCACGGGACGGCGGTCGATGCCCCCGAGACCGACGCACTGCAGCGCGTCCTCGATCCTGGCCCGACGGTCGCGCCGCCTGCCCCCGGATCCCGCGGCGTCGAGCAGACGCAGGTTGGCCCGCCCCGACAGGTGCGGCCAGGCGGCGGGGCCCTCGACGAGCGCGCCGACGCGGGGGAGCACGCCGGCTGCGTGCCGAGGCATCGCGCGTCCCAGCAGCTCCACCGAGCCGGACGTCGGGTGCACGAGGCCGAGCAGCATTCGCACGAGCGTGGTCTTGCCCGAGCCGTTGGGTCCGAGCAGCCCGAAGCGGCTGCCCGCGGGAACGTGCAGGTCCACGTCGTTCACGGCGATCACGTGGCCGAAGCGTTTGGTGAGGCCGGTGGTGCTGATCACGGGTTTCGTCGTCACGCCCTCCTCCGCTCCGAGATCTCCCGCACCGCCTGGTCGAGCAGCTCCGGCACGACCGGCCCGATGAGGAGGGCGCCGCTGCCCCCGGCCGCCATGGCGGCGACCGACACCAGCGGAGTGGCCAGCCGGACCGCCCGGCCGGACGGCACCTGCACCACCGTGGCGCCTGCCGCCGTCGCGTCGCCGACCACGCGTTCGGCGAATTCCTGCGTCGCGGGGACCAGCGCGAACCTGGCCAGACCCGATCCGTAGATCCCTGCGCCGGGCAGCTGGGCGTCCGGCGAGCCCGACCGCGGGGCCCGGGCCAGGCCCGCGAGTCGCCGGGGAGCCCGTGGCGCGTCGAGCTGGCGGAAGGCTCCGCTGACATCGGCCGCCGACGTCGCCACCGATGCCGCGCCGGGCGGGACGGTCGGCATCAGCTCCGACGGGTCGGGCGCGCGGTCCACGACGTCGATCAGCTCGCTGGTCAGCAGCGCCGGACCATCACGTGGCGCCACCTCGACACGCAGCGGCAACGCTGTAGCGGGATCGGCCCAGACGTCCACGGCGCCGATCGTGGTCGCCGGATCGGACGGCGTCAGCCGCAGGCCGGCGGCCGTCCGTCCCGCGACCCGCCGAGGTGGCAACGACGTGACAGGGCCGGCGTCGGGGCCCAGCAACCGCCGCGCGATCGCGGGCGGGAGCAGGTCTGCCGCGCGGGGCAGCCGCAGCGGGGCCTGACCGACCACCCGAGTGATCTGGTCACCCCCGAAGTCCCACAGGTACTCGGCCCCGTCGAGGTGATAGGTATCGCGCTCCCCGGCAGGGGTCAGCTCGGCGACGCGCCAGCGGTCCGCGCCCGCGACGAAGGCGCGGATCCGGGTGGTGGAGGTGAACAGCGCGATCGCCGATCCGAGCTGCGGGATCTGCGGCAGGCCCAGCCGTCCGACGCTCTGCGCGTAGCCGACGTGAGGTGGAACGGCGCCGAGGATCCGACGGCGCAGATCGGCGGGCTCGACCTCGACCGCGCCTGCGGGCCAGGGAACCGCGCCCGCTGCGACGAGACCAGCGGCCCCGCCCGCGACGAGGAGCCACCGCCGACTGAAGCGTTGGCCGGCCACGGCACCCACACTGCCACCGGCCCGGGTGGCCAGCACCTTCGCCGGTTTCGAGAGACCGCTTTCGGTGCGGTCTCTCGGCCCCGAATCGCCGATCATGAGACGCGGTGCTCGCGTTGGTCGCGCCGCGCCCCGGGATCCGCGCGGGCGGTCGGCCCGGCTGAACTCGTCGCCGTGGAAGGACAGCTCGGGGCTACCGGCCTCATCGCCGCACGGCTGTCGGCGGCCACGTCCCGGCGAGCCGCGGCCGCCCCGGCCGTCCGGTGGCTGCCCCCATGTGGCTGCGCTTTCCCGGCCGGCATCAGCCGCGGAGGTAGGCCTCGCCGCGCGGGGAGAGCCGGTAGCCGACCGGAAGGCTCTCGGTCAGGCCGAGCTCCTTGAGTTTGCGCACGTCACGCTTGAAGGGCAGCGTCTCTCGGTCCAGCCGTGCAGCGAGGTCGGGGGCGCGGGTGCCCGGGTTGGCGGCGATCAGGTCGAGCACCGTCGTGGTCCACGGGCCGATGCGCGATGCGCGGTCCAGACGGTCCAGCCGCTTGGTCAGTTCCGCGCGTTCCTCGGCGTTCAGCATCGCCCGCGACCGCAGCGCCACGCGCGGATCCGGACCGGCGACCCGCAGCCGGATGCGATAGAGCTGCCCGTCGCCCGGTTGTGCCGCCAGCAGCGCCGGGAGGTCGGCGAAAC
>DASYES010000503.1:0-3246 GCA_036498885.1 Pseudonocardia sp. | reverse complement strand
TCATCGGCGGTCCGGTGCTCTACGACTTCGCCGACACCGACGCCGTGATGCGCTGGTACCGGGAGCTGATCCCGTCACTGCCCGAGGAGCTCAACGGCTGGATTGGGCTGATCACCATCCCGCCGGCCCCTCCGTTCCCCGAAGAGCTCTGGGGCCGCAGGTCCTGCGCGATCGTCTGGTGTTACACCGGCCCGCACGACCGGGCCGACGAGGTGCTCGAGCCGATCACCACGTTCGGCTCGCCGCTGGTGGTCGGCCTGCACGACATGCCGTTCCCGGTGCTGCAGAGCGCATTCGACGCCCTGTACCCGGCCGGCCTGCAGTGGTACTGGCGGGCGGACGTCTTCAACGAGATCTCCGACGACGCCATCGACGTGCACCGCAAGTACGGCGCGCAGCTGCCGTCGGGCCACTCCACCATGCACCTGTATCCCATCGACGGCGCCGCTTCCCGGGTGCCGGAGAGTGCCACGGCCTTCCCTTACCGCGACGGGGGCTGGGCAGGGGTCATCGTGGGCGTCGACCCGGACCCGGCGAACGCGGAGGCGATCTCGCGCTGGGCGCGCGACTACTGGGAGGAGCTGCACCCGACCTCGGCCGGTGGTGCCTACGTCAATTTCCTCATGGACGAGGGACAGGACCGGGTGAAGGCGTCCTACCGCGGCAACTATGAGCGGCTGGCCCAGGTCAAGAAGCGTTACGACCCGGACAACACGTTCCACGTCAACCAGAACGTCCGTCCGGCCGAGTAGCCGGTTCCCTCGGACACGGGGTTGCGGAGCGTGACGGGACCCACCTACCGCCACCGGGCCGAGAAGCCGATGGTGGGTATCGGGGGCGGGTCGTGACGGCTGCGACCTGCGGGGGGATGTCGGGAGAACGGAAATGGCGCGCATCGTCGTCATCGGCGCCGGTCTGACCGGCCTCACCACGGCATTGCTGCTCGCCCGGGACGGTCACGACGTCACCGTGCCGGAGCGTGACGCGGCCGAGCCCGACGGTGATGCGGAGTCGTTGTGGCGCAACTGGGATCGACCGGGCGTCAGCCAGTTCCGGCTGCGCCGGCCGGTCCTGGAAGGGGCGCTGTCAGCGGTCGCGGCGCGCGCCCCGGGCGTCACGGTACGGCGAGGAGCGAAGGTGGCCGCGCTCGTGCCGGCCCCGCCGGGCGTCCACGGCGTTCCGCACGTCGGCGGAGTCGTGATCGACGGCGGCGAGAAGCTGACCGCCGACCTCGTGGTCGACGCGATGGGCCGCAACACGCCCGTCAACCGGATGCTTGACGCGATCGGCGCCCGCCGGCCCGACGAGCAGGCGGAGGAGCTCGGGTTCGTCTACTGCTGCCGGCAGTTCCGCAACAACGAGCCCGACTCGGTGCCGGTCACGGGCGGCCTCATCCCGTACGAAGGGATGTCCCTGCTCACCATCTACGGGGACGCCGACACCTACAGCCTGTGCTTCTACGTGGCGTCCAACGACCGCGAGCTGCGCGGGCTGCGGGACGTCGACGCCTGGGAACGCGCCTTGGCCCTGTTCTCCGATCTCGGCCGCCTGCGGTCGGTGTCCACGCCGATCACCGGTATCCAGGTCATGGCAGGCTCCCCCGATTGGCGCCGGTCGTTCGTCGTCGACGGGGTGCCCCGGAACCGGATGGCCGAGATACAGGCCGACATCGCCGGCACGGCCCACCGGCCCACCGGCGCGACCTGGAACCTGCAGCGGGCGCTGCAGCGGTTGGTGCGGGCGGACGCCGACGCGCTGCGCATCTACATGCGCAGCGCGCTTCATATCGAACCTCTCGACCCGGCGGTCTTCCCCGCCACACTGCGCGCCAAGATCGAGGCCCTCGACGACGAGGCGCCTCCGTACCCGGCGGGCGGCCCGACCCGCGCCCAGCTGCTGGCGGCGGTCGCGGACCAGCCCATGCGGACCGTGGCATAGCGACACCCGACAGAGCGGGGCGATTCCGACGGGAACGAGGAACTCGGGTGTTCCTCGCTTCGGTCGAGCGGCCGCCGGGCCGATCGGCGACGCGGCTGGTGGTCTACCCGGAGCTGCACCTCCAGGGCGCGGACCGGCCTGCGGCGGAGAGAACCGACGGCCTGGGCCGCGTCGGGCTCTCCATCTGCTATGACGCCTGGTTCCCCGAGCTCACCCGCCACCTGGCGTGGATGGGCGCCGAGGTCGTCGTGAACGTCGTGAAGACCACCACGGTGGACCGTGCCCACGAGCTCGTGCTGGCCGCTGCCAACGCGATCGTCAACCAGGTCTTCGTGATCAGCGTCAACGCCGTGCTCCGGTCGGTGTCGGGCAGAGCCTGGTGGTCGACCCCGAGGGGCTGGTCCGTGCGGCCGCGCCGAGTGAGCCTCCCACCGTGCTGACCGACGTGCTGGACCTCGATCACGTCACCCGCGCCCGCGAGTTCGGCACCGCGGGTCTGAACGTGGACCTGTACCTGCTGACCAAGCCCGACTCAACCGCCATCGAGCTCGGCCTCGGCTGGTTAGCCGTGGGCCTGATCTACCTGGCGGTGCTCACCGAGGGTTTCCGGAAGGCGCCGCCGGAGGTGCAGTTCAGCGAGGACGTGAATCCGGGCGAGCCGGCCCGGGCCGACTCGACGCCGCGGCGGTCACGCAGCGGGTGAAGCAGCCGCCTCCTGAGGCTCCTCTCAACTGCTGCCCGGGGAGAGCGGCGCGAGCAGCTCGTTCTCCAGCAGGTGCCGCAGGATGAGATCGTGTGACGCGACGAGGTGCAGGCGCGTGAGCTCCGCGGCCGCAGCCGCGTCGCCTGCGCGAACCGCGTCGAGAATTTCCCGGTGCTCGGCGTGCAGGTGCTCGAGGTTCTCGATCGCCCCGACATGCAGGTACAGGTACCGGTCGGTCAAGCGCCGGAGGTGCTGGGTCAGTTCGATCATCCGCGGGCGGTCGGCGCAGGTGAAGACGTGCGCGTGGAACCGCGCGTTGGCCTCGAGCCACTCGGCCGGTGAGGCGTCCGACTCCATCGCATCGACCAGCGCCGCCATCTGCGTCATCTGCGCCCGGCCGACGTTCGGCACGGCCAGCCGGGTGAGCAACGGCTCGACGGCCTCGCGCAGCTCGTAGAGCTCCTGCAGCTCGGCGATCGACAGCTCGCGCACGACGGAGGTGGCAGGCCCCAGGTCCACCAGGCCCTCGTTGGCCAGCACCTGCAACGCATCCCGCGCGGGCATCCGGCTCACGTCGTACTCCGCCGCGATGCGCGCCTGGGACA
>DASYES010000502.1:0-13820 GCA_036498885.1 Pseudonocardia sp. | reverse complement strand
CGCCCGACGTGGAACAGCCGCGCGCGAGGGGCGCCGTCGAAGTGTTCGTCGACGATTCCCCGCTCGACGACGAGGTCGCCGACACACGGCCTGCCGCGGTCGTCGGACATCGTGGAGAGGATCCCCCGGGGTTTGTTCAGTGCCAGGTGCACGAGGTCGTCGCGCAGCACGATCCGTGCCCCGTCGACGTGCACCACCGCGGTGTCCGGGTCGATCCTGCGGCCCATCTCCCGCACGATCTTGCCGTCGACGCTCACCCGGCCCGCCGCGATCAGCTCCTCCGCCGCACGGCGGGACGCGACGCCGGCCTGGGCCAGCACCTTCTGCAGCCGCACCCCATCGGGCCGGGCTTCCGTACTCATCTGACTCATCTCGATGCTCATGTCTCGGTACTCACTCGTCACAACTCGTCGATCGCGTCCACATCGGGCAGCAGCGGCGCCAGTGCCGGCAGCTCCTCCAGCGACGACAGCCCGAGCCGTTCGAGGAACAGCTCGGTGGTGCAGAACAGGGTGCCCTGCGTGGAGGGGTCCGCCCCCGCCTCCTGCACGAGCCCGCGGGTGAGCAGCGTGCGGAGCACACCGTCGCAGTTGACCCCGCGCACCGCCGACACCCGGGCCCGCGTGACGGGCTGCCGGTACGCCACCACCGCCAGCGTCTCCAGCGCAGCCCGCGTGAGACGGGCGCGCTGGCCGTCGAGCAACAGGCGCTCGACGTAGGGGGCGTAGGCGTCGCGCGTGTAGAACCGCCATCCCCCTCCGGTCTTCCGCAGGTCGATGCCGCGCCCTGCCTCGGCGTAGTCCGCCGACAGGCGCAGCAGCGCCGCACGCACCCGCGCGACGGGCTCCTGTACGGCCAGTGCGAGGGCCTCGTCCTCGGTGGGGGCGTCGACCACCAGCAGCAGCGCCTCGAGAGCGGCGTCGAGCTCGGCATCGCTCAGCGTGATCTCGTCCGGGCCGGTCTCGCCGGGGGCGTCCCCGTCCGGGCCGATCTGCTCCGGGCCGATCTGCTCCGGGGCGACGGGCCCGGCGTCGTCGGGACGGTCGGGATCGGGGGAGGTGCTCACATCCATGAGGCTCACTGGCCTGTCGTCACTCATCACTCTCGTCGGGGCCGGCCGCCTGTGCGGTACCGGGCTCGGGGAGGGATCCAGGCTGGTCAGGCGGACTCCAGCGTACCGTCAGCTCGCCGAACGGCTCGGGCTGCTCCAGGTGGACGGTGGCCTCACGGTAGAGCTCCAGCAGGGCGAGGAACCGCGCCACCACCTCGAGCGGCCCGGCGCAGTCCGCCGTGAGCACCGCGAAGGTGGCCACACCCAGCTCGGCGAGCCGCTCCCGCAGGATCGCGACGTGCTCCGACACCGACACCTTGGCGGCGTGCAGGTGGTCGAGCCCCACGGTCGGCGGCGGCTTGGGTCGGAACACCGAAGCGGCCAGGTCGGCGAACGTCGCAGGGTCGACCCCCAGCAGCACCTCGGGCAGCAGCGCGGCAAACCGCTCCTCCAGCGCCACCGACCGCGGAAAGCGGCGCATCGCACCGGCCTCGAGCTCCACGAACAGCGCCGCCACCTGCTTGTACGCGCGGTACTGCAGGAGCCGGGCGAAGAGCAGATCGCGCGCCTCCAGCAGCGCGAGGTCCTCCTCGTCCTCGACGTCGGCGTCGGGCAGCAGCCGGGCCGCCTTGAGGTCGAGCAGGGTGGCCGCGATCACCAGGAACTCGGTGGTCTCATCGAGGTCGGCATCATCACCGAGAGCGGCGAGATGCGCGATGAAGTCGTCGGTGACGGTGTGCAGCGCCATCTCGGTGATGTCGAGCTCGTGCTTGCCGATCAGCTGCAGCAGCAGGTCGAACGGGCCCTCGAAGTTGTGCAGGCGCACCTGGAACCGCGGCCGTCCGCCGTCGAGCAGCGGGGGACCGTCCTCGACCGGTGTTCCGGTCTCGACCAACGTCACCGTGCGATGACCTCGCGCGCCAGCAGTCGGTACGCCTCGGCGCCGTTCGATGTGGGGGCCCAGCTGGTGATGGGCTCGCCGGCCACGGTGGTCTCCGGGAACCGCACCGTGCGGTTGATCACGGACTCGAACACGAGGTCGCCGAACGCCTCGATCACCCGCTGGCGGACCTCGCGCGTGTGCAGCGTGCGGGGGTCGAACATCGTGGCCAGGATGCCGAGGATCCGCAGGTCGGGGTTGAGCCGCTGCTGCACCTTGTCGATCGTGTCCATCAGCAGCGCCACACCCCGCAGGCTGAAGAATTCACAGGCCAGCGGGATCAGAATCTGGTCGGCGCAGGCGAGCGCGTTGATCGTGAGCAGGCCGAGCGAGGGCTGGCAGTCGATGAGGACGACGTCGTAGCGGTCGAGCACGGGCTTGATCGCACGGCCGAGCGACTGCTCCCGCCCGACCTCCGTGACGAGCTGCACCTCGGCGGCGGACAGGTCGATGTTGCTCGGCAGCAGATCCATGCCCTCGACGGAGGTCTCGCGGATCACGTCGTCGATCTCGACGTCCTGCTCCATGAGCAGGTTGTAGATCGTGGTGTCGAGCTCGTGGGCCTGCACGCCAAGGCCGACCGACAGCGCGCCCTGCGGGTCGAAGTCGACGAGGAGCACCTTGCGGCCGTACTCGGCGAGGGCTGCGCCGAGGTTGATCGTGGAGGTGGTCTTGCCGACGCCGCCCTTCTGGTTCGCCACCGCGATGACCCGCGCCGGGCCGTGCTCTGTCAGGGGGGCCGGCTCCGGTATCTGGGCATGCGGCCTCGCGACTCCGTCGTGTTCGGCGGCGTCGTGGTCCTCGTCGAGCGGCTCCGGGCTGGGGGCGAAGGGCCGCGGTGTGTCCAATGCGGGCTCCGGTCTTCGGCGGGCGACCCACGGAGGGTCGATCCCGGCAGACTAGGAGGCCGGGTTGACGACGGGCAACGCGCCCCGCCGTACGCCGGCCGACTGATCGGCGCAGGTCGGCCGACCGCTGCCCAACGCTACCCGTGGCAGCGCCCGCGCGGTGCGGGGGCAGGTGCCTCGCGGCGATCAGGTCACCAGTTGCACACCTGCGGACATGAGCTCGCCCACCGCGGTGGCGCCCGCGTCGGCGTCGGTGACGATCCCGGTCTCCTCGGTGAGCGGGGGCACCGCGAAGCGGGCCGTGCCGATCTGCTCGGCGCCGGCCGGGAGGGCGCGCGCTTCATGGCGGCCTCGCCGAGACCCCGAGGGGTGGAATCGCTAACCGAGCGCACGGGGGTGTGAGGTCGCGTAGACCTCGCGCAGCGTGTCGACCGTGACGCTCGTGTAGATCTGGGTGGTGGTCACCGACGCGTGTCCGAGCAGCTCCTGCACCACCCGCACGTCCGCGCCGCCGGCGAGCAGGTGTGTGGCGAAGCAGTGCCGGAGCGTGTGCGGTGAGACGTCGGTGGCGAGCCCGGCCGCCTCCGCCGCGCCTCGCAGGGCGTGCCACGCGCTCTGCCGCGACAGCCGCGCGCCGCGGGCGTTGAGCAGGAGCGCCGGGGTGCCGCGGCCACGGGCGGCGAGAGCGGGACGGGCCCGCACCAGGTAGGCGTCGACGGCGGCGAGCGCAGGACGTCCCACGGGGACGATCCGCTGCTTGCCACCCTTGCCGCGCAGCAGCACGGTGCGGCCCGCGGTATCCAGGTCGTCCCGGTCGAGGCCGACGGCCTCGGAGATCCGCGCCCCGGTGGAGTACAGAAACTCCAGCAGAGCACGGTCCCGCAGCGCGGCGGGTCCGTCGCCGACACAGCCTGCGAGCAGCTGTTCCACCTGGTCGAGCGTGAGCGCACGGGGCAGCCGGGCCGGCAGCGCCGGTGGGCGTACCTCGCGCGCGACGTCGTCGGCCAGTAGCCCGTCGCGTACCGCGAACCGGTGCAGCCCGCGCACCGCCGCGAGTGCGCGGGCAGCCGACGACGCCGCCAGCGGTGACGGCCCACTGCGCAGGGCGGTCACGAAGCCGGCGACGTCGCCCTCCTGCACGGCACCGAGGTCGTCGACCCCGAGGGTCTCGAGGTACTGGAGGTAGCGCCGCAGGTCGGTGCCGTAGGAGCGCATGGTGTTGGCCGCGCTCCCCCGCTCCACCGTGAGGTGGTGCAGGAACGCCTCCACCACCTCATCAGGTCGGGCACCCACGACGGCATCCTCCCGCACAGCGGCCTCGGAGCTGTGCAGGCGCCTGTCACGAGAGAGCGGGGATCACCTCGCGCTCGAACAACTCGATCCCCGAACGGTCGTAGGCGGCCTCGGGGAAGTTGAAGATGCCGTAACCCATACCCAGGTCACGCAGCTTGCCGAGCTTCTCGACGACCTGTGCGGGCGTGCCGAACGCGGCCGAGCTGCGGTACGACTCGGCGTTGCTCTCCGCCCGCTCCGCACCCACGTACGGCTCCAGCCGGGCCTTCAAGGTCTCCAGCCGCCGCTCGGCCTCCGCTTCCGAGTCGGCGATCGCGACGTTGAAGTTCGACGAGCGCACGATCGCGTCGAAATCCGTGCCGACCGTGTCGCAGTGCTTCCTGAGCACGTCGGACTTGTGGGCGAAGACCTCGGCGTCACCGCCCCCGATGTTGGCGTACTGCCCGTACTTCGCCACGATCTTCAGGGTCACTTTCTCCCCGCCCCCGGCGATCCACAGCGGGATGCCGCCCTCCTGCAGCGGAAGGGGCCGGACGATCGCGTCGCTCACCTGGTACTGCTTGCCGTCCAGCGAGGCGATGCCCGTGGTCCAGGCCTGGCGCATGATCTGGACGCCCTCGTCGAGCATTCGCAGCCGCTCCGGCGCCGACGGGAAACCGTAGCCGTAGGCCCGCCACTCGTGCTCGTACCAGCCGGCGCCGATACCCATCTCGATACGGCCACCGGAGACGATGTCGCAGGTGGCTGCCACCTTCGCGAGGTAGACCGGGTTGCGGTAGCTCATGCACGTACACATCTGCCCGAGCCGCACCCGCTCGGTAACGGCACCGAACGCCGACATCAGCGTCCATGCCTCGTGGGTCGCCTGGTCGGTGGGGGCCGGAACGGTGTGGAAGTGGTCATAGACCCAGATCGACTCCCACGGACCCGCGTCGGCGTGCTGCGCGAGCCCCTTCATCGCCTGCCACTGGTCGGCGGGGTCGATACCGACCAGGTCGTGTCGCCATCCTTGGGGAACGAACATTCCGAAGCGCATACCCGTCACGGACCCGAATAGTAGGACGGATCATCACCCAGCACCCGCCCGTGCAGTGTGCACAGCGAGAGGACCACCACCGGGCAATCTGCCTCGTGACCATGTCTGGGGCGCTACCTACCGTCGATCCGACGTCGGAGGAGGGCGCACCATGGCTGCTGCACATGTGGGGGTCGACGACTACGCGCTGGTCCGCGTACCCCAGGAGAAGCGGTACTCCTGGTGGTCGGTCGCTGTGCAGCGGTTCGGGCAGGTCTCGGCACTGAGCCAGTTCCTGCTCGGCTCGACCGTCGGTTTCGGGATGGGCTTCTGGGACGCCTTCTGGGCGTTCACGCTCGGCGCGGTCATCCTGGAGCTGGTCTGCATCGGCGTCGGGATCATCGGCTGCCGGGAAGGTCTGCAGACCTCGGTACTGACCCGCTGGACAGGGTTCGGGCACGGCGGCAGCGCCGTGGTCGGCGTCGCGATCGGCATCTCGCTGATCGGCTGGTTCGGCATCCAGTCCGGCGTCTCGGCGGAGGGCCTGCTCAGCCTGATCGGGGTGCTGCCGACCTGGGCGTGGTCGCTGCTCTTCGGACTCGTGGTGACGCTCATCGTGCTCTGGGGCTTCGCGTCGATGAAATGGGTCGCCTACGTGACCGTGCCCGCCTTCATCGTGCTGGTGGCGTGGTCGGTGGGCAGCGAGCTGTTCGGGCACGACGTGGGCACGCTCGTCGCGCTACCGCCACCCGGCCCGAGCATGTCGCTGCTGGAAGGCACCACCCTCGTGGCGGGCGGCTTCATCGTCGGCGCCGTGATCACCCCGGACATGACCCGGTTCAACCGCACGCCCGCGGACGTCGTCAAGCAGACCGTCGTGGGCTTCACCATCGGTGAGTACCTCATCGGCATGTCGGGCGTGCTGCTCGCGCATGCGATCCGGTCCGACGACATCATCACGATCGTCACGTCCTCGGTCGGCTGGGTCGGCACTCTGGTGATCATCCTGGGCACGTTGAAGATCAACGACTGGAACCTCTACAGCTCCGGCCTCGGCATCGTGAACTTCGTGGGCACCGTGTTCGGCAAGCGTGTGAACCGCGCGATGGTCACGCTGATCATCGGCGTCGTCGGCAGCCTGCTGGCCGCAGGCGGCATCCTCGACAGCTTCACCGGGTTCCTCACCCTGCTCGGCGTCGCGTTCCCGCCGATCGCCGGGATCATGGTCGCCGAGTACTTCGTGGTGAAGCAGTGGCGCCCCGAGCTGGAGCGCTCCCGCGCCGCGGGCACCCTGCCGGAGACAGCGCCCACCTGGGTGCCCGCCACGCTCGTCATCTGGGTGCTCGCCGCGCTCATCGGCGAGTTCGTCGCGTGGGGCCTACCGAGCATCAACTCGCTGATCGCGGCGTTCCTGCTCTACGTGGTGGTCGGAAAGCTCGGGCTGGTCCGGGGGGTCGGCCTGAGCCAGACAGCGGAGGGCACAGTGCTGCCCGCCGCCCAGCGAGAGGTGGTCTGATGCGCATCGGGATCGACGTCGGCGGCACCAACACCGACGCAGTCCTCATGGACGGCGACCAGGTGCTCGCCGCGGTCAAGGCTCCGACCACGGCGGACGTGACAACGGGCATCGTCATGGCGCTGAACGGGCTCCAGGGCCAGCACCCCTTCCCGCCCGCCGACGTCCGGGCGGTGATGATCGGCACCACGCACTTCATCAACGCGCTGGTCGAGGCCCGAGGGCTGGCTCCGACGGCGGCGCTGCGGCTCGGCCTTCCCGCCACGGCGTCGCTGCCGCCGATGGTCGACTGGCCCGACCGGCTCGTCGCGGCCATCTCCGGACGCGGCTACCTCGCCCACGGCGGGCACGAGTTCGACGGCAGGCCGATCTCCCCGCTCGACGAGGACGAGCTGCGCCGCCACGCCGCCGACATGGCCGCCCACGGCGTCCGCTCGGTCGCGATCTCGTCGGTGTTCTCGCCGGTCAACACGGAGTTCGAGCAGCGGGCCGCCGAGGTGCTCGGCGACGAGCTCGGCCCGGACGTGCCGGTGTCGCTCTCCCACGAGATCGGGCGGGTCGGGCTGCTGGAGCGCGAGAACGCCACGATCATCAACGCGGCTCTGCGCGAGCTCGCCGCGGGCATCGTCGACGGCCTCTCGGCCTCGATCGCGGGCCACGGCATCACCGCGCCGCTCTACCTCAGCCAGAACGACGGCACCCTGATGGACGTCGAGTTCGCGCGCCGCTACCCCGTGGCCACGTTCGCGTCCGGCCCGACCAACTCGATGCGCGGAGCCGCGGTGCTCTCGGGCCTGGACACCTGCGCCGTCGTGGACGTGGGCGGCACCACCACGGACGTCGGCGTGCTCACCGGCGGCTTCCCCCGGGAGGCCACGGTGGAGGTGAGCGTCGCGGGCATCCGCACCAACTTCCGGATGCCCGACGTGCTGAGCGTCGGCCTCGGCGGTGGCAGTCTCGTGCGCGGGCACGGCACGGACGTGACGGTGGGGCCCGACTCGGTCGGCTACCGGCTCACCGAGCAGGCGCTCGTCTTCGGCGGTGACGTCCTGACCGCCACGGACGTGGCCGTGGCGGCGGGCCGGGTCGCGATCGGCGATCCGGCCCGGGTGGCCGGGCTCGCGCCCTCCGACGTCGCAGCGGCGCTGGAACGGATCGGCGCCGACGTCGCCGACGTCGTCGACCGGATGCGGATCTCCGCCGACCCGCTTCCGGTGGTGGCGGTCGGCGGTGGCTCGGTGCTGCTCCCCGACTCCTTCCCGGGGCTCGGGCCGGTGCACCGGCCGGAGCACTTCGCGGTGGCCAACGCGATCGGCGCGGCGATCGCGCAGGTCGGTGGCGAGGTCGACAGGGTGTTCGCGATCGAGCCCGGCCGCCGCGACGCAGCCGTGGACGAGGCCCGTCAGGAGGCGGTGGACCGTGCGGTGGTGGCGGGCGCCGACCCGGCAACCGTCGCGATCGTCGACTTCGACGAGGTTCCCATTCCCTACCTGCCGGGCAACGCGACCCGCATCCGCTGCAAAGCCGTGGGCGATCTGCGCATCGAGCACGTGGCCGGGCGGCGCGCATGACCGGCACGCTGACCCCGCCCGTCACCGCGATCGGCGAGGACGACCTGGAGTCACTGGCCCGGGGTGCGGCCGTGCTGGGCACCGGCGGCGGGGGCGACCCGTACATCGGGCGGCTCCTCGCGGCTCAGGCACTGCGGGAGCACGGCCCGGTACAGCTCGTCGCCCCGGCGCAGCTGCCCGACGGCGCAACCGTCTTCCCGGTCGCGATGATGGGTGCTCCCACCGTGATGGTGGAGAAGACGCCCTCGGTGGAGCGCATCGGGCACGCGGTCGCCGCGCTGGCGGAGCACCTGGGCGTCACGCCGACGCACATCGCCTGCATCGAGGCCGGCGGGGTGAACTCCACGTTCCCGCTGGTCGCGGCGGCGCAGCTGGGGCTCCCGCTGGTGGACGGCGACGGCATGGGCCGAGCCTTCCCCGAGCTGCAGATGGTGCTGCCGACGTTGCACGGCGTGGCGGCCACACCCATGTCGATCGGGGACGAGAAGGGCAACATCGGGTTGCTCACGTCCATCGACAACCACTGGTCGGAGTCACTCGCGCGCTCGCTGACGATCACGATGGGCTGCGCCGCGATCATCTCGAACTATGTGATGACGGGCGCGCAGGCGCGCGAGGGCCTCGTGGCCGGGACGCTGAGCCTGTGCACCAGGATCGGGAGGCGCGTGGAGCAGGTGCGCGCCGCGCACGGTGACGCGGTCCGCGCGGTGGCCGACGAGCTCGGCGGTCGGGTGCTGCACACCGGCAAGGTCGTCGACGTCGCACGGCGCACCACCACCGGCTTCGCCCGCGGCAGCGCCGTGATCACCGGTGCAGGCGGCGATCTGACGCTCGAGTTCCAGAACGAGCACCTGGTCGCCCTGCGCGACGGCCGGGTGGAGGTCACCACGCCGGACCTGATCATCGTGCTCGACACCGACTCGGGCGAGCCGGTCACCACCGAGGCGCTGCGGTTCGGCCACCGCGTGAGCGTGCTCGCCGCGCCCGCAGACGAACGCTGGCACTCCACTGCGGGTATCTCGCTCGTCGGCCCGCGGTACTTCGGCTACGACACGGATCCGGTCCGCTTCGATGCCCGGGAGCGCCCATGACGTGGACGCTGGACCCGCAGGACCTGCCCGACCTCGCCCGCGGCGCGGCGCTGCTCGGCACCGGCGGCGGGGGTGACCCGCACATCGGCAGGCTCATGGTCGAGGCGGCGATCCGTGAGCACGGGCCGGTCACGGTGCTCGACCCCGACGAGGTGGACGACGCCGCGTTCGTCGTGCCGACCGCGATGATGGGCGCGCCGACCGTGATGGTGGAGAAGATCCCGCGCGGTGACGAGGCGGTGATCGCCCTGCGTACCCTGGAACGCCACCTCGGACGCTCTGCCGACGCCACGATGCCGATCGAATGCGGCGGCATCAACTCGATGATCCCGCTGGTCGTCGCCGCGACCACCGGACTCCCCGTGGTGGACGCCGACGGGATGGGCCGGGCGTTCCCCGAGCTGCAGATGGAGACCTTCGGCGTCTACGGCGTGCCCGGCTCCCCCATGGTGGTCGCGGGTGACCACGGCGAGACGGTCACGATCGACACCGGTGCGGACAACCAGCGGATGGAGTGGCTGGCGCGCGGCGCGACGATCCGGATGGGAGGCGCGGCGCTGATCGCCGACTACCCGATGTCCGGCGCCGACGTGAAGCGCACCGCGGTGCCGCGAACGCTCTCGCTCGGCCTGTCGCTCGGGCGGGCGCTGCGGGAGGCCCGCGAACAGCTGCGCGACCCGATCTCCGCGCTCGCCGAGGCTCTCGCCCCCACCGCGTACTCGCACCTGCGCGTGCTCTTCGCGGGCAAGGTCGCCGACGTGGAGCGTCGCACCGTCGACGGGTTCGCCAAGGGCCGGGCGCGGTTCGTCTCCTTCGACGGCACCTCGACGCTGCGCACGGTCTTCCAGAACGAGAACCTCGTTGCCGAGGTCGACGGCGCCGTGACCTGCATCGTTCCCGACCTGATCTGCGTGCTGGAGGCAGAGTCCGGGGAACCCGTCACCACGGAGACGCTGCGCTACGGGCAGCGCGTTGTGGTCGTCGGCATCTCCACCCCCGCGATCATGCGCACGCCCGAGGCGCTGGCGGTGTTCGGACCGTCCTGTTTCGGGCTGACGGAGGAGTTCCGGCCGGTCGAGGACGCAGTGCCGGTGAGCTGAGCACTTCACCCGTTCGTGACAACCGCTTGCGACGATGCAGCGATGACCGGAGCACGCCTCGCGGCGAGCGATGTGGACGCCCTGGTGGTCGGGCTGATGTTCCTGGGGTCGGGCGGTGGCGGCGACCCCCAGCCGTTCCGGCACGCGCTGCGCGAGGCGCTGGCCGGTGCCGAGGTGATGCTGCACGATCCCGCCGACCTGGGTGACGCTCCCGTCGTCGCCGTCGGGATGCTCGGCGCCACCCGGGTGCTCACCGAGAAGCTGCCGAGCGGCCGGGAGATCACCACCGCGGTGCGCGCTCTGGCGCGGTGGACCGGAGTCGAACCGGCCGCCGTCATGCCGTACGAGGCCGCAGGCCTCAACGGGGCGATGGCCGTGGCCGCCGCGTGCGAGCTGGGCCTCCCGCTGGTCGACGCCGATCTGATGGGCCGTGCGCTCCCGCGCCTCGACCAGCTCTCCCGGGCCGTCGACGGAGGCCCGGTCACGCCCTATGCGATGGCCGAGCCCACCGGCGAGATCGTGCTGGTCGACGACGCGGGGCCGGACGCGCTGGAGCGCCTCGCCCGCTCGATCGTCGCAGAGGGCGGTGGCTGGGCCGGCGGGGCGCTCGCCCCGGTGCCGGCCAGGCGCGCCCGTACCGACTCCTGCGTCGGCACCCTCGCCCGGGCGCTGCGCCTCGGGCGCGCGCACGCGGCTCTCGCGCGACCGACCGCGGACGAGGTCGCCGCCTCCCTCGGCGGCCGGGTGCTCGCTGCGGGGCGGACGGTGGAGATCGCCCGGCAGTCCTCGGCGTCCTTCGGCAGGGCCGGCATCGCGGTCGTGGACGACAGGCCGGCAGGCGGCGTGCTCCGCGTCGAGGCGGAGAACGAGTACCTCCTCGCCCTGCTCGACGGGGAGCCGGTGGCGAGCTGCCCCGACCTGATCTGCCTGCTCGACCGCCGCACGGCCACCCCGATCGCGGTGGACGGCCTCCGGCTCGGCGACGACGTGCTCGCCGTGGTGCTGCCCGGCCCGCCGTGGTGGCGCGCGAGCGCCGAGCGGCTGCGGCACGTGGACCCGCGTGCCTTCGGGCTGGACTGCGACGCCGTGCTGCTACCGGACGCCGTACCGCTGTCCGATCCGGCGGGGATCCCGGCGTGACGGGTCCGGGCCCGCCCCCGGTCGCCCTGCGCGCGCTGCTCGCCCACCCCGACTGGGCCGGGGTGTCCGTGCTGGCAGGCGAGGCCAACGCGCTCTCGGCCTCGGCGTCGGTCCCGGTTCGTGACGTGCGAACGGTTCCCGATCTGCGCGCCGAGCCCTCCGGCCCGCCCGGTGCGCTGCTCGCCGTCGCGCTGTCGGGCGACCGGGAGGACTGGCACCTCGACGTGCTGCTGCGCCGGGCGGGCGCGGTCGGCATCGCCGCGGTGATGCTGCCCGGAGCGCAACCGCTGCGGACGGCGAGCCGTCTGCTCGCCGACCGCGTCGGGCTCACCGTGCTCGGCGCGGGCGATCCGCTGGCGGCCGCGCTGGCCGCTACCCGTCTCCTCCGTGAGTCCGACCAGGTCGTCGCCGAGTTGGTGACGCGCACCGCGGCGGCCTGCGCCTCCGTCACGGGCGGCGTCGACGAGCTCGTGGCCGAGCTCGCCAGGGTGTGGCGCCGTCCGGTGTGGCTGCTCGACGGCAGGGGCGAGGTGGCAGCCGGGCCCGAGCCGGGGCCGCCCTCCGAACCGTCCGCGGTCACGGTGCTGCGCCGGGCCGTCGGACCGAGGTGGCCGCTGTCGGGCTACCTGGCCGCAGCGGTGCCCGCGGGTATCCCTGCCGAGCTCGCGGCCGTCACCGCCGGGCTGGGTGTCGCCGCAGGCGCGGTCGGGCAGCGCATGGCCGAGAAACGGCTCGCCGTGGAACGCGATGCCCGGCTGCGCATGTCCCTGCTGGCGGAGCTGGTCCAGACCGCCGCCGAGCCGGACGCGGCCACCCGGCGGCGCGCCCTGGACGCGGGGTGGCAGCTCGAGGGCTGGCACGTGGGGATCCGCATCGACGTCCCCGGCACGGTCGACCCGGTCACCTTGCGCCCGGAGGTGCTGCGCGCGTTCGGCACGGCGCACCTGCACGCGTCCGTCGTCGAGCAGGGCTCCGGCTGGGGTGCATGGTCGACCTTTCCCGAGGAACCGTCACCCGAGCAGCTGCAGCGTCACGCGACGGCCGTGCGCAGGGCACAGTGGCTGCTGCGCTCGTCGCTGCCCAGCGCGATGGGGGTCGGGCGCGTGCACCGTGGCGCCGCCGGGCTGGCTCGCACCCTCGGCGAGGCCGGCGACGCGGCCCGGCTGGCAGCGGCGCGATCGGCCAGCGGGTACTTCGTGCACGTGGACCGGCTCGGGCTGGGTCAGCTGCTGCTCGGCTGGACCCGCACCGACACGTTCCTCCCGGCGGCCCGCTCGATGCTGGAGCCGCTGCGCGACCAGCCGGGCGACCTGCTCACCACGCTGACGGCCTACCTCGACGCGGAGTCCTCGCTCACCGAGACCGCCGCGGTGCTCGGCGTCCACCGCAACACCGTGACCGCCCGGATCGCCAGGGCCCAGGAGCTTCTGGGGATGGAGCTCACCGACCCCGACGAGCGGCTCGCCCTGCACCTGGCCTGCCGCAGCGTGCTGTTCCACACCTGACGGGTCGCGGCCCGGCAGGCGGTGAAAGGACAACCACCGATGCACCGAAAGATCGGCCGCCGTCAGCGTCGGGCCGGAGGGATTTCCGAGCCGACTCGCTCCCAGCCGCGCCGCGGCGGCCGCCCGCCGGTCCGGGTGCGGTAGACGATGTAGGGACGGAAGAGGTAGCCGATCGGCGCGGTGAAGGCGTGCACGAGTCGCGTGAACGGCCAGAGCGCGAACAGCGCCATGCCGATCAGCGTGTGGATCTTGAAGGCGAGACTCGACCGTGCCATCGACTCTATGTCGGGCTGGAGCACGAACAAGGACCGGAACCACGGTGAGACGGAGTCCCGGTAGTTGTGCTCCTCGCCCCCGCCGGCTCCGAGCAGGGTGGTGGTCAGGCCGGCGACGATGGCCGCCACCAGTACGACGTACATCAGCTTGTCGTTGCGGGTCGTGGCGCGGAAGACGGGTCCGGTGGTACGGCGGCGGTAGATCAGGATCCCGATCCCGACCAGCGTGCAGATTCCCGCGATGCCTCCGAGCACGAACGCCTGGACGTGGTAGCCCTGCTCCGTGAGCCCGATCGCCGAGGTCCAGCTCTCCGGGATGAGCAGGCCGATCACGTGCCCGATGACCACGACGAGGATCCCGAAATGGAACAACGGACTCCCGATGCGCAGCAGGCGTGACTCGTAGAGCTCCGAGGATCGGGTGGTCCAGCCGAACTTGTCGTAGCGGTACCGCCAGATCGTCCCGCCGACGAGC
>DASYES010000501.1:0-4177 GCA_036498885.1 Pseudonocardia sp. | reverse complement strand
GTAGCCTCCGCGGTCACGACCGCACCGGCATCAGCAGCGACACCGACCGGGGCGAGCGGACAACAAGCGGGCTGATCGGCCCGTCCAGCGAAAGCAGGAGCTGCCCCTCGCCGCCTGCGTCGAGCGCCTCCAGCAGGAACTCGCGGTTCACGGCGACGCCCTCCCGGTCCACGCCGACCGCGATCCCCTCCGGGCCGGGGCTGAGCACCGCGACCTCGTACTCCACACCGTCCGCATCGCGACGCAGCGTGCGCGTCGGCGCTTCCGCGATGGCGGCACGCAGCGAGGCGTCCACCGGAACCGCCCGGTCGTGCTCCGGGACGAGGCGCCGGTAGTCGGGGAACACATCGGGGATCAGACGACCGGTCAGCTCCTCGGCACCGGCCCGCACATCGATCGTCGCACCGTCCACGGTGATCACGACGGTCCCTGTCTCCGGGAACCGGTCGGAGAACGGGGCCGGGACGAGGGCACCTACGGCGGGCCCGTCGAGCGCGAGGACGGGCACGGACGCGATGGCCAGCCGGTACCGGTCGGTCGCCACGAGCGTCACCGCGTCGGCGGCGACGTCCAGCAGCACACCGCCCAGCGCGGGAAGCTCGGGGTCCGAGCCGACGGCGAACCGGACGGCGCGCAGCGCGGCCGCCAATTCGGGACCGGCGACGGTGACGATGGTCGGGGACATGGGTCGCTCCTCCTGCTCGATCAGTGACCGGACCGAGGAGAGCGCGCGGCGGGCGTCGACGAGCCCCTGCTCCAGCTGGTGCAGGTGCGCAGCCAGCAGTTCGTCGACACCGGCGGGATCGTGCCGGCGGGCCAGCAGCTCGCGGATACCGGCGATCGGCATCCCCACCCGGCGCAGCACGGCGACCAGCCGGGCGACGACCACCTGCTCGGGCGCGTAGGAGCGGTAGCCGGTCCGCGGATCGACGTGGGCCGGCACGAGCACCCCGGCGCCGTCGTAGAACCGCAGGGCGCTGACGCTGAGTCCGCTCTCCCGGGCCATCCGCCCGATCCCGCGCAAGCTCTCCACGATCAGTGACCCTCGTGTCTCGACATGGTCGAGAGTCAACCGCGCACGGCGCTCGTCGATACCCGGCAGCTCGATGTCGGCCACGGCGTCGAGAGTGGCGAGCCGTCGCGCCCGCACGTCCACGTCGGCTGCGGCCGGCACGCCCACCCGTAGTTCGGCGACCGTCACCACGCACACCGCCGCCTCCTCCGGGATCCGCCCGTCATCCAGCGGGCCTCCACTCTCCGCCGCGATGAACACGCTGGTATCCAGCAGCCCTCTCACCGGATCGGTCCGAGGTCGTACGTCGTCTCCCCGGCGAGCCGCGCGAGATCAGCGCGTGGCCCCGGCTCGGCCTGGGCACGGCGCAGCACTCATGTAGCCGCATGTAGCCGCATGTCAGAGGGTATGCCAGGTCGTGAGCAACGCCCGCGCCACCGTCCGCGCGCTGCTCGATCGCGCGGGCACGACCTACGCCGAGGAGGCCGGGATCCGGCTGCACGACACCCCGGCTCCGCTCTACCGGCTCCTGGTCCTCTCGGTGCTGCTCTCCACCCGGATCCGGGCGGAGATCGCCATCGCTGCGGCCCGCGGGCTCGCCGACGCCGGGATGGGAACGCCGGAGAAGATGCTCTCCGCGTCCTGGGAGCAACGGGTGGACACGCTCGGGCGTGCGGGATACCGGCGCTACGACGAGAGCACCGCCACGGCCCTCGGGGAGGGCGCGGAACTGGTGCGGTCGAAGTACCGGGGCGACCTGCGCCGGCTGCGCGACGCGACGGAGGGCGATCCCGCGCGCGTCCGCACGGCCCTCACAGCGTTCCCCCGGCTCGGGCCGGTCGGCGCCGACATCTTCTGTCGCGAGGCGCAGGACGTCTGGCCGTCGCTGCGGCCCGCTCTCGACGGGAAGGTGCTCGACGGGGCACGGCGGCTCGATCTGCCCACCGACCCGGATGAGCTCTCCCGGCTCGCACCGGGCAAGGAGCTCGCTCCGCTCGCCGCGGCGCTGGTGCGGGTGGCGCTCCACCGTGAGCTCGCCGAGGATGTCGCCCGGGCGATCTGACCACGCCGGGGCCCCGGCCTGCGTACGACTCGCAGGCCCTTTCCGGGCGACTCGCGGGCCGAAAAGGGGCGACTCGCGGGGTCAGAGGATCGCTACCGCCACCACCAGGCCCAGCGCGAGGTGCGCCGCACCCACCACGTACGCCTGGGGGCTGATGCGGTCGGCCGCCAGCACCGCACCGATGTCGATGTTCGTGATCCACTCCAGCAGCCGCACCCCGCCGACCTGGGCGATGATGCCAACCAGCCCGAAGATCAACGATGCGAGAAGGCCCTCGACCAGCAGGCCAGAGGACGTGTAGATCGCCACCACCACGATGAACGCCATGCTCACCATGCCGGCGGCGGTGACGATCACCGCGTTCGGCTTCCCGTCGCGCACGAGGCGGTTGAGCTTGCCCGGTGTGGTGATGTCCACGCCCCAGAAGCCGACGAGCATGAGCAGTACGCCGATCACGGCATACAGCAGGATCGCGCCGATCCCCCGTCCGATCACCGAGAAGAACCCCGGATCGATCTGGGCCAGCGTCACGAGAACCTCCAGGGAGCGTCAGGATTCGGGGATGCGGTGCGGGACGAACGCGGCCCCGTCGTCGGTCACCAGACCGACGGTCTCGCGGATGCCGAGCCCGGCCGCGGAATCGCCGACGATCCAGGCGCCCAGCGCGGGCCGGAAACCGTCGAACTCGGGGAGCGGGTCGAAGAGCTGGTAGACGTACCCCTCCTCGCCGTACACGCCGCCCGTCTGATGTTCCATGCCCGGCGCGACGATCGAGATGTTGGCGCCCTCCCGGCCGAGGCGGGGCTTGCGGACGTACTCGGTGAGAAGGCCCGGCTGGTCGAGGTATGCCGGTAACAGGTTGGGGTGCCCGGGGTACATCTCCCACAGCACTGCGAGCAGCGCCTTGTTCGACAGCAGCGTCTTCCACAGGGGCTCGACCCAGAGCGTCTCGGGGAGGCTCCGCAGCACGTGCTTGCCGAACTGGTCGGAGAGCACCCACTCCCAGGGGTAGAGCTTGAACACCGCCCCCATCGGCGATTCCTCGAGGTCGACGAAGCGATCGAGTCCGACGTCCCAGCCGATGTCCTCGATCGCGAGACCGACGGTGTCGAGCCCCGCCTCGGCGGCCGTCTCCTGCAGGTAGCCGACGGTGACGTGGTCCTCGCCCGTCGAGTCGCCGCTCGACCAGGTGAAGTGCACCTCATCGGCGGGCAGGCGGGCCTTGATCAGCCCCCAGCGCTCCACGAGCTTCTCGTGCAGCGAGTTCCACTGGTCGTCGCCCTCGTGGGTGTCCTTCAGCCAGTTCCACTGCAGGATCGACGCCTCGAGGAGCGTGGTCGGCGTGTCGGCGTTGTACTCCAGCAGCTTGGCCGGGCCGCCGCCGTCGTAGCGCAGGTCGAACCGCCCGTAGACGTGCGGGTCGCTGCGCTTCCACGACGCCGCTACGCCCTCCCACGCCCATTCGGGCAGCGCGAAGTCGCGGAACCGCTCCGTGGTGACGACGTGGTCGACGGCCTCGAGGCACATCGAGTGCATCACCTCGACGTCGGCCTCGAGGGAGAGGATCTCGTCCATCGAGAAGACGTAGTGCACCGACTCGTCCCAGTACGCCCGGGGTGCGCCGTCCTCGCCACGGCCGGGCGTCCCGTACACCATCCCCTGGTCGCGGACCGTGGTCTCCCAGTCCGGCCGCGGCTTCCCCCTGCGCCGTTCCATGTGCGTCCGTTTCCGCCTATGAGCCGCTCGAGCCGCGGTTCGAGACGCCGAAGCCGCCGCGTGACACCGAACCGCTGCCCGAGCCGGCAACGGTCTTCCCGGACGGCGTGCTGATCCGAGTGCCCGACTTCGGCACCGTCGCGGTGCCGCCGCTCACCGGTTGGCCGATGTTGCCGCCACCGCCGTAGTTGTAGCGGTACTGGCGGCCGCCGCCGCCGATGAAGATCGGGTACGGGATGATCCCGCCCCCGGCGTGGTAGTTGTTGCCGGAACTCGCCGGCGTCGCGCAGTTGGCATCGTCGACGACGACGTTCGTCTCCTCGTCGACGCAACGGGCCTGTACGTCCTCGTCCGGCTGTGCGACCTGGTACCCGATGGCGATCAGC
>DASYES010000500.1:0-4118 GCA_036498885.1 Pseudonocardia sp. | reverse complement strand
ACGAGCACCGGATTGCTGGTGATGCTGGTCGGCGCTGCGACTGCGACCCGGTACGCCCCCTTCTGGTTCGACCCGAGCGAGTGCAGCCTCTACGACCGCTGCGTCACACCGGAGTCGACCGCGATGCTGCAGGCGATGTGGTGGGTGGTGGGCATCGGCATCGTGGTCGTTCTGGCCGGTCTTGCCCTCACCTGGCGCGCATTACCGCGGACCCCAGAGCCCGCCACGGCCTATCCACTGCCGGTGTGGGGCCGGGCCGGGGCCGCCGCCCTCGTGGGCGTGACGTTCGGCGGGGTGCTCGGGTTCTTCGTGCTGGCCTCCGCCCTCTCCGCCCTCCAGGCCTTCCCGTTCGCGCTCTGCGCCTTCTGGCTGCTCCAGGGGCTCGCGCTGGTCTGGATCCAGCTCCGGACCGGGCCGGCTCGCCGGGCGGTGCGGGTCGACTGGGCGATCGGGCTCTCGGCGAGCGCCCTGGCCATCACGGTGGGGGCGTTGCTGGCCGTCCCCCACCGCTCGGAGGACCTGTTCGTGATCGCGAACGCCGCGGTCCTCGTCGCCGCCGTCCTGCTGGATCAGGTCCTGCCGGCGCGGGCTGCGCGCCTGAGCGAGTCCGGCCCCGTGCAGCGAAGCGCCGCAGCAGTGATCGCCGCCCTCGCCGTCGCGGTCGCGGGATATGTGGTGATCATGGCGGTGCCGCACCCGAAACCGGACGCGGTCCCGCTGTCCTCGCCGCCCGCGCCGCAACTGCACCCGGCCGCGCCTCCGCCCGAACAGCCGACAACGTCGAGCGTTTCTGCCCCGGCGCCCCCGGTCGAGGCCGCTACCCCGTGTGCGCCCGACGATCTCACGTGGAGCACCACCGGGTGGGACACAGCGATGGGCACGCGAGCCGTCACCGTCGTCGCGACACACCACGGCCGTCGTCCCTGCTACCTCGACGGGTTCGCCGCCATCACCATCGCGCAGGGCGGCAGGCCGCTCCAACTCGTCATCGAACCGGCATCTCTCGCGCAGCCGAGCGCGCCGGTCGCCGCCCAGCGGGTCGGCGTCGCCCCCGGTGGAACGTCCTCGTTCGTTGTGTTCTGGAAGGGGCACGGCGCCGCGGCGGACCAGGCGACCCCGCAGACGCTCGACGTCGTGCTACCGGGAGCAGCCGGCCCCAGCGCCGTACCGCTCAGCGAGGGGCCCGCCCCGTTCGATGTCATCGACGGCGCGACCGTCACCATCAACGCCTGGCGGGCCGGCGTGCCCTGATCTCACCCGCTTCCGGCCCGCGCGGGCACGCGCCCCATCCCCTGCACGCGGTGCGCGAGCAACTCCAGCGGCCCGCGGTCGAACCGCCGCAGCCACAGCGATGCGGCCACCATCAGCAGCGCGCACACGGTCGCCCACAAGCCGACCACCCACCACGACGGCGCGTCGGCGAAACGGACGGCGAGACCGAGGCCCCAGCCGTAGCAGAGGAACGCGCCGAGCACGTTCTGCGCCACGTAGCAGGACAACGCCGTCCGCCCGACGGCGGTGAGCCCCCGCCGGGCCGCGCCGGGTGCGCGCCGCGACCTCAACCCCACAGTGGTCACCGAGGCGAAGAGGCCGAGCGCCACCACCGGCGGGAGCAGATAGCGGTCGACCAGGAACCAGTCAGCGCTACCGAACGCCGTGAGCGCGTTCAACGGAAGCGCCACACCGAACCCGACGACCATCAGGCGGCGGCGGATCCGCATGCCGGCAGCGGTGTCGGTCAGCGCGCCCGCACGCAGCAGCAACGCCCCGGCCAGGAACAGCACCGTGGCCGACGGGACGATCAGCGGGATCTCGATGCGGAACAGCGGGAAGAACTGCAGGCGCGCGGCCACCTGCGCGGTCCAGCTCGCGGTGGCCGAGGCGTCGACCACGGGCGGCGGCCCCGGTGTGTCCGGAACGGCGAGCAGCACAGCGGTGAGCCCGAGGAGCACCACGGCGAACAGGGTGCCGACGACCACGATCCACGCCCTGATCAGCCGGTCGCTGCGCCCGATCAGGTACGCCACCAGCACCGCGGCCACCGCGTAGCCCATGAGCACGTCGAACTCGAACACGAGCACGTAGTTCAGCGCGCCTTCGACGAACAGGATCAGCGCCCGTAGCGGGTACCGGCCCGGCCACGGCAGGCCGCGGCGCAGCGCGGAGCGATACTGCAGCTCGATCCCGATGCCGAACAGCAGGGTCAGCAACGCGAGGAACTTCCCGTTGGACAACAGCCGCAGGCCGGCCTCCACGGGGTCCTGTGGCACGAGTCCTCCGGACACCCAGGCGAACGCGCCACCCGGAACGGCGAAGAGCCACGCGTTGGAGGCGAACGTGCCGAGGATCGCGATCCCCCGCAGGACGTCCAGCGTCGCGATGCGACCCCCGCCCGGGGCAGGCTCAGCCACGGACATCGGTGGTCTCCGGGGCGCGGGGCGGGGCGAGCGTGGTCCACAGTGGCCATCCGACGAGCCAGATCAGCAAGACCATCGTGATCCGCCCGCCCCAGTTCCACATCGGATCGGCGAACCAGTCGAACGGCCCGGGCACTCCGGTGCCGGCCACCGTGGCCGTGAGCAGCATCACGCCGAGCGCGATCCCCCAGGCCAGCGCGGCCTTGCTCCACTCCCGCCACTCGTAGGCCACCTTTGCGGCCCCGTAACGAGGTGGCCGCGGTGGCGTCGGCCCTCCGGCGAAACGGTGCGCGAACCGGGCATCGGCCCACCGGATCATCGAATGACCGAACGCGACGGTGCTCCCGAGGTAGACCGCCGCCAGCCCGTGCGTGAGGCCCGGCGGCGAGCCACCGGCCACGTCGACGAATGACGCCGACACGAGCACGACGTCGAGGACGGGCACGAGCAGCAGCAGCACGGTGCTGAGCCGGTTGGCCCGCAGCAGGTAGCGCGCCGCGAGACCGGCGGCGAGCAGCACCCAGAAGCCCACCTCGCAGGCGCCGATGAGCAGCACCAGCGGGTTGTCCGACAGGAAATCCCCCATGCCGGGAGATAGTTCCCCCCGGGGACGCTCGGGGCGTCGGTCCTCGGACCGATCTCCGCGGCCACCAACGTACAACCTTCGATCGACGCACACGATGACCTCGCATGCTGAGATGGGCGCGTGCTGCTGTCGGGGCGGGAGCGTGTGCAGGACGCGCTCAGAGCCGTGGCCTACTTCGTGGTCGGGTCGCTCCTGCTGCTCGTCGTGCCCGAGGTCGCGGTGTCCGTGCAACCCGGGCAGGCCGCGCCGCCACTGTGGACGGGGCTCGGTGTGCTCGCCGCCGCGTGCCTCGGTGAGACCCAGCGACGCGAGCGACCGGTGCTCGGCCTGGCAGTCGCCTGCGCAGCGGTGCTCACCGGACTGCTGGCCTCCGGGAGCAGCCCGCTCGGGTCCGTACTGGTGGCAGGCGACATGCTCTACTGCGCCGTCCTGTTCAGCACGAGGCGCACGGGCCAGGCGGTGGCGGGCGCCGCGGCGGCCGTGGCCGGCGGTCTCGGGCTGGCCAGCCTCATCTCCGAGGGTGGCCGGGCGGCCCTGCTCACCGTCCTCAACCTCGGCCTGGTGCTGGCGGTACCCGTGCTGTGGGGCCACGAGGTGCGCCACCACCGCGAGCAGGCCGACGCCGAGCGTGAACGCGCCGAACAGACGCGCCGCATGGCCGAGCTGGACCGCGCTGCCGCCGTCACAGCGGAGCGCACCAGGATGGCCCGCGACCTGCACGACGTGATCGCGGGGCAGCTCTCGGCCATCGCGATCCAGTCCGAGGCGGCCCTCACGCTGGCCGATGCAGATCTGGCGACCCTGCGCCGGGTGCTCACGTCGGTGCGTCAGAACAGCGTCGCCTCGCTCGCCGAGATGCGCACCATGATCGGCCTGCTGCGGGCGGACGACCCGGCCGAGGCGGAGCCACGCACGTCCCCTGCCGGCCTCGACCGGCTCGACGCCTTGCTCGACGCCGGACGGGCCAACGGGCTGCGCATCGAGGTGGACGACCGACGCTCGGCACCGGAGCCGATCCCGGCCGCCGTCGACCACACGGCGTACCGCATCGTGCAGGAGTCGCTGACGAACGCGGCCAAGCACGCTCCGGGCAGCACCGTGCTGATGACCCTGCT
>DASYES010000499.1:0-2893 GCA_036498885.1 Pseudonocardia sp. | reverse complement strand
CGGTCCTTCTTGGGCGGTGTAACGGTGCTTGACACGTGTCCTCCGGGGAGCCGACGGCAGCGTCGGACGTTGCGCCGGCACCCATGTACCGGCAACTATCGCGGCGACTATGCGGCGCGATGTGGTGGCCGTCACCATTTCGTTCATTTCGTACGACGGGCGGTGACGACGGTGGCCAGGCGACGGAGCCGGTGGAGCCTCGCCGGTCAGCTCTTCGCGCTCCAGGCGGCGATCGTGGTGATCGTGCTGACCGGGGTCGCGGTGGCGACATACGTCCAGTTCGACGAGACCAACCGCGACGCGACCGCGGAGGAGATGCTCGGTATCGCCCACACCCTGGCCGCCTCGCCCGACGTGCGCACCGCCCTCGCCGAGCGCGACCCGGTAGCCGTGCTGCAGCCCCTCGCCGAGCGGATCCGGATCGACACCGCCACCGACTTCGTCGTCGTCATGCGGCTGGACGGCATCCGCCTCTCGCACCCGAACCCGACCCAGATCGGCCAGGTCTTCCAGGGCACGATCGAGCCGGCGAAGCACGGGGAACAGCAGTTCACCGAGACCTACACCGGCACCCTCGGCCCCTCGGTGCGCGCCGTCGTCCCGGTACTGGACCACGGGAACGTCGTCGCGCTGGTGGCGGTCGGGCGCACGGTCGCGAAGGTGTCACGGGAGCTGCAGCGCGAGATGCCGCTGGTGGTCGGGGCAGCGGGCGTGGCGCTGTTGCTCGCCGCGGCCGGGTCGTGGCTGGTCAGCCGGTGGCTGCGGCGCAGCACCCACGACCTCGGGCCGGCCGAGCTGGCGCGCATGTACGAGTACTACGACGCGGTGCTGCACGCCGTGCGGGAGGGACTGCTGCTGCTCGACCGCTCCGGGCGGGTGCAACTGGTCAACGACGAGGCCCAACGGCTGCTGGCGCTGCCACCCGACGCGCAGGGCCGTTGCGTCGACGAGATCGGGCTGCCGGCCGAGCTGGGGGCCGCGCTCGCCACCGGCGGGGCGCGCGAGGACGAGATCCATCTGACTGCCGACCGGATCGTGGTGGTGAGCCAGGGAGCTGCCCGGTGGGCAGGACGGCACCTCGGCACCGTGGTGACACTGCGCGACCACACGGAGCTGCGTGCCCTGGTCAGCGAGCTGCAGACGATCCGCGGTTTCGCCGACTCGCTCAACGCCCAAGCCCACGAGGCAGCCAACCAGCTGCACACCGTGATCTCGCTGATCGAGCTCGGCCGCCCGGACGACGCGCTGGAGTTCGCGGAGTCCGAGCTCGCCGTGTCCCAGCGGCTCACCGACGTCGTGCTGGCCGGGATCGCCGTGCCAGAGCTGGCGGCGCTCGTCGTCGGGAAGGCGGCAGAAGCGGGAGAGCGGGGTGTCACGCTGCAGGTGGCTGAGGGCACCTGGGTACCGGCCGGGATCGCCGATCCCCGCGACCTCGTCACGATCGTGGGCAACCTGCTCGACAACGCGATCGACGCCGCCGAGGACGCCGCGGCACCTCGCTGGGTCCGGATCGCCGCCTGCGTCACCGGCGACGGCGTGGAGCTGCGCGTGGCCGACAGTGGGCCCGGGATCGCCGCCGGCGACGCCGAGCGCGCCTTCGAGCGGGGCTGGAGCACGAAGCCGCACGACGGGCTGGGCCGCGGTCTGGGCCTGGCGCTCGCACGGCAGGCGGCCAGGCGACACGGCGGATGGGTGCGGCTCCGCACGTCCGATGGGGACATCCCCGGCCGGACTGTGCCCGCGAGCCGATCATCCGAAACGGACGGAGCCGAGGGGGACCGATCCGAAGGGGACCGGGCGCGGGGCGCCGAGTTCGCCGTGTACCTGCCGCTGGTGAGGGCATGATCCGCACTCTGATCGTCGAGGACGACCCCATCGCGGCCGCCGCTCACGTCAGCTACGTCGGCCGCGTGCGTGGGTTCGAGGTGGTGGGGAGCGCGGGTTCGGGAGCCGAGGCGCTGCGGCTGCTCGACAGCCGCACGGTGGAACTCGTCCTGCTCGACGTCCACCTGCCCGACACCAGCGGGCTGGAGGTGTTGCGCCGGATGCGGGCCGCGGGCCACACCACCGACGTGATCATGGTGACACGGGCGCGCGACCTCGCTGTCGTCCAGGCGGCGATTTCCTTCGGTGCCACGCAGTACCTGGTCAAGCCGTTCACGTTCGGCACGGTGCGCACGAAGCTGGAGGGCTTCCTGGAGTACCGGTCGCGGCTCGGCGCGGGCCCGATGGTCGCGCAGGAGGACGTCGACGGCCTTTTCCACACCCTGCGCGCTCCCGCTCCCGCTGGTGGCCTCCCCAAGGGCGTGAGCCGCGAGTCGCTCGATGCCGTGGCACGGACACTGGCAGGGACAGGGGATGCCGGACTCACCGCCGCCGAGGTGGCCGGGGGCCTCGGGGCGTCCCGGGTGACGGCCCGGCGCTACCTCGAGTACCTCGCGGAGGCAGGGCTCGCCGAGCGGCACTCCCGGTACGGGAGCACCGGCCGTCCACAGGTGGAGTACCGGTGGCGGGCCGCGGGAGTGCCCGGAGGACGAGCAGTGCCCGGTGGCGCGGTGCCCTGACGTGTGGCGCCGCCCGTCCCGCTGCTCAGGTGCAGGACGCAGCGAGCGACTCCGGCTGCGGGGAGTCCGAGGAGTCAGAGGAGTCCGGGGCGGCCTTGGTGGTGGCTGTGCTGCCCGACCTGCTCTTGGTGGTGGTCGGCGCGGTAGTCGGGTCGGCCGAGGGGTTCGGGGCCGCAGTCGCGGCAGGCGGTGATGGCTTGTTGATCGAGTTCTGCACGACCTCGCGCATGTACTCGAAGTCCGGCCACAGGGTGTTGAACTTGCCGTCGTCCTCATTGGGGTCGGGCAGGTTGGGGTCGAACGACACGCTCTCCAGCGACAGGTTGCCG
>DASYES010000498.1:0-3015 GCA_036498885.1 Pseudonocardia sp. | reverse complement strand
GTTCGCGGCCGCGGCAGCCGCGACGGCCGGTCGCGCGATGGAGGACGCGGGTTCGGCAGGCGAGGCTCCGCCCACCACGACGCTGCTGATCGCGGTGGCGACGCCCACCGGCCGCGGCACCACCGAGGTGGTCGTGATCTGGGTTGGCGACAGCCGGGCCTACGTGGTCCGGGACGGTGGTGTCGCCGGGCAGGTGACCGACGACCACACCTGGAGCGTGCTGGAGGAAGACACGGCGGCCCCGGTCACCGCGACCGGCCAGGTCGTCACGCGCTGGCTGGGCACCGACCCGTCGGCCCAGCCGGACGTCGTGGCCGCCGAGGTCACCGGGCCGGGCGCGCTGATCCTCACCACCAACGGCCTGCACGACCACTTCCCGACCCCGGACGCCCTCGCCGCCACCGCTTCCCCGGTGACCGCACCGGGCCGGGGCGCCGACGCTCTCGTCGACGCCGTCCGCGCGGCGGGGGGCACCGACGACGCGACCGCCGCCGTCGTCGCGCTGAACCGGGGCGGCACCGGACCCGGGACGCCGGCACCGCGCCAGGACGGCGGGCGTCGGATCGGGGGTGTGGCACCGGCGGCGGGGGCCGCGGTGCTTCTGGGGCTGGCGGCCGTCGCGGACCTGGTGGTGGGCCATCACGGCGGGTTCGCCATGGCGGCGGCGGGGGTGCCGTTCTGGAGGCTGCTCGGCCGGCGTGCGGGCGGCCGTGAGCCGGTGCTCGTCGGTGCCCTCCGTGCGCCGGGCGTCCAGCCGCACCGGCTGGGAACCATGACGCGGGTCGCTCGGGTGCGAGGGAACGACAGAGTCGTGTTGGCCGAGCTGCCCGAGGGCATGCGCTGGGTCAAGCGTGGCCGCACGCCCGCCCACCCGATCGCCTCGGCCGCAAGCGCCATGCAGTTCCGAGTGCTCGGCGGGCCTGCGCCCCTCAGTCATCTGGCAATCGCACGCGAGGCGCAGGAGCTCGGTGACGTGTTCACCGTCGGCCGGCACGAGGTGGTCGAGGTCGCTCACAGCGTGCCGGGGCAGAGCATCGTGCGGTGGGAGGACCTGCCGCCGGCGCTGCGTGACGCCGTCCTCGACGAGCTCGCCGCCGTGACGTTCGTGCCGAACGCGATGTCGGGCAACTGGGACGGGCCCATGCCGTGGAACGTGATCATCGGAACCGCCGTCACCCAGATCGACTTCGAGCGGTCCGAGCGCTTCCTGCCGGGCAGGGTTGCCGACATCGAGTCCTACAGCGACCCGGGCATGCCCGCGATCGGCAGGGGCGACGGTTCGCTGGCCGCTTTTCTGCGGCTGCTGCTGCACATCCACCCCGATGTCTACGGTCGGTTGTCGGAGAGCGAGGTCGTCACGCAGCTCGCCGAGATGCTGCGGCACCGTGACCGGCTGTTCGCGACCGCGCTGGACGAGCGCGTTCTGCACCGGACGCTGCGCGATCTCGAGTGGGCGGAGCAGGTCGTCACCGCGGGGCGGCTGAGCGCGGCGCCCGGGGGCGCGGAGATCGAGGAGTCGCGTGCCCTCGCGCAGGAGCTGGTTCTGCATCGCGAGGGTCTCGGCGATCCACGCCGTCGTGCGCGGCACGCGGCCGAGGCAGCCGCTCGCGCTGCCGCTGTCGACGTCGTCCCCGGGCCGCGGGGTGGCCACATCGAGAACCTGACACCGGCCGATCTGGCTGCGCTGTCCGACGCAGGCCAGGTCCAGGGCGTGCACGGCTACGACGCGGCGAGCAGCACCTGGACAGCCACGGTCGTGCGGCAGCAGCCCCGGGTCCCCGCCTCGAGCACGGCCGACGAGGAATGGGTGGCGATGCTCGCCTCGGCGCGGCGCTATCCCAACCTGCTACCGGCCGGCCTGGAGCACGAAATCCGGAGGGCGGCGCAGCTCGGGGTGAAGCCGGCGCAGGTCGGCACTGCCGCCGCGACGGAGGTCATGGCCGAAAACGCGGTGGTGAACTGGGCCCTGCGTACCGACGGCACCCTCTGGGTGTCACCACGGTTCGGACCCGTCGGTGAGCACATGGAATGGATCAAGCACACGGTCCTGACCAGCGGAGAACCCGTTCTTGCCGCGGGCGAGGCGATCGTTGGGGCGGAGGGCGACTCGATCGCCGGGACCGAGATCTTCCCGACCAGCGGCCACTACCACGACAACAACTCACCGGAGGACAACCGAAAGGTTCTCGCGCTGGGCCGCGTGGCGTTCGCGCGGCACGGCATCACGTTCCCCGGCGACGACGGGCACGGGCGCGCTCACGACGCGGACGCGCCGGCACCGGTCGACGAGCTCCTCGACGCGCGGTCGCAGGCGGGCACCGAGCGGAACGAGACGTCCGGTGCTCGAGGTCCGGCCGCAGGCCAGGCAGAGCGCGATCTCCTTGCGCTCCTGCATGGTCAGGTGCGGATCCGTGGCGTGCGGAGCCAGGAGGCGCGGGTCGGCCCTTATGCCATCGAGGTGGACGGGGTCCGCGTGGCGATCTACAAGACACTCCCTGCCGGCCTCTCGCGGGAATGGGAGGACGGCGAACCGGTGCGTGAGATCGGCGCCTACCGGCTTGCCGAGGAGCTCGGGTGGGACGACCTGGTTCCCCCCACGACCGAATGGCACGGGCCCCACGGACCCGGCTCCGTCCAGGAATGGGTGCATGGAACGCAGCCGGGGGCGTGGGAGATCGCCGAGTACGAGTCGTTCGACAGGGAGCGGACGGCGGTCCTGGACTACGTCATGGGCAACACCGATCGGAACCCGGGCAACTACCTCGGCCATCTCGGCCGGCTGCGGCTGATCGATCACGGTCTGGCCTTCCCCCGCCGTGCTGAGCTGGTCCGCCACACCGAGGACGTCGTCATCGACTCGGAGTTCGTGGTCGAGCAGCAAGGCGAGTCGCTGAGTGAGGGCGTGCTGGCCGACGTGCGTGCGCTGGACCCGGTGCGCCTGGGGGAGCGGCTGCGCACGACGGGACTCGGGGACTACGAGGTCGTGTCTGCGCTGGCGCGGCTGCGGGAGATCCA
>DASYES010000497.1:0-2766 GCA_036498885.1 Pseudonocardia sp. | reverse complement strand
CGCCGCGTGTGAGCAGGCCGGCATCCCGACCACCGAGTTCAACTCCGGCCGCACAGTGACCCACGGAGCGAACTGGTTCCAGATCAACGCGCGCGAGGACGGGGTGCGCTCTTCGGCCTCGGTGTCCTACCTGCACCCGATCCTCGATTCGCGCAAGAACCTCGAGGTGCGCACCGGCGCGCGGGCCAAGCGGCTGCTGTTCGACGGCCGCCGCTGCACCAGCGTCGAGATCCTGGCGCCCGACCTGATCCACCACACCACGGTGACCGCGCGGCGCGAGGTGATCGTGAGCTCCGGCGCCATCGACACCCCGAAGCTGCTGATGCTCTCGGGCATCGGGCCGGCCGGGCACCTGCGCGAGGTGGGCGTGGACGTGCTCGTGGACTCCCCCGGCGTCGGCTCGAACCTCGAGGACCACCCCGAAGGCCTGGTCCAGTGGGACGCGCTGCAGCCGATGGTCACCGAATCCACGCAGTGGTGGGAACTCGGCATCTTCACCACGACCGAGGAAGGTCTCGACCGGCCGGACCTGATGTTCCACTACGGCTCCGTGCCGTTCGACCTGAACACCGTGCGCTGGGGTTATCCGACCACGGACAACGGCTTCTGCCTCACCCCGAACGTGACCGGTGGGCGATCACGGGGCACGGTGCGGCTGCGCACCCGTGACTTCCGCGACCGGCCCAAGGTCGATCCGCGCTACTTCACCGACCCCGAGGGTCACGACATGGCCGTGATGCTCGCCGGTCTGAAGCTCGCGCGGGGGATCGGGGAGCAGGAGCCGCTCAAGGAGTGGGTGGCCCGGGAGCTCACGCCCGGACCGGACGTGGTGACCGACGACGAGTTGGTGGAGTACGTCACGAAGACCCACAACACCGTCTACCACCCGGCGTGCACCGCCAAGATGGGGCCCGCGTCCGACCCGATGGCTGTGGTCGACCCTCAACTACGGGTGCGCGGGGTCGACGGGCTGCGGATCGCGGACGCGTCGATCCTGCCGTTCCTGCCGGCCATCAACCCCAACATCACCTGCATGATGATCGGGGAGAAGGCGGCCGATCTCCTGGGCGCGGACCGCTGACGCAACGAGCAGCGCATTCGTCTGAATCCATTGGGCGGATGTGCTGCTCGGCCGGTGGCGTCTACTGGAAGCTGATGAACACCGGGGACTGCGGCCCGATCGCAACGGTCTGAGCAGCGGTGAACATCGGGCTGTCCTCGTCGTAGAAGTTCTTCCAGCCCCAGCGGACACCGGACGGCGCGGCTTCGTGCAGGGTGCGCCAGGTCGCGAACTTGAGATCCGGCGTGCCGAAGCCGTCGGCGTGCAGCACGAGCGAGAGTTCGTCCCGCGATGTGTCGAGCCGGTCCCGTCCGCTGATCATCATGAGCCGGAACTGGTGCACCATCAGCAACTTCTGCGGGAGCACCCGGTCGCGGGTGAGGTCGGCGAGCCAGGTCACCACGGAGTTCACCTCGTCGATGCCGACCGAGCCGATCTGCACACGGTGCAGCTGTTGCGGGCCGAGCCGCCACTCGGGGTCCAGAGCCAGCCCGACGTGGGGCTGGGCGAGCAGTTCCTCGTAGCGCTTGGCCTGGGTGAGGAAGTCGGTGCGACCCGGTTGCAGGTCCAACATCACGTAGACGCCCGCCTCGCGCGCCGCGTCCACCCACGGGCGTAGTTCGTCCACGGAGGACTCGGCCGAATAGTTGCCGTCCGAGCCCGGCACGGAGTCGGCGACCGTGGCGATGATCTCGAAGGCAGGGACGACCGGTTCGCCCACGAGCGGCTGGTACTCGGCCGCGAGTTCCCGGGCGCGCTGTATCGACCCCGCGATGTCCTGCTCGCCGAGCACACCGAGAGCTGGTGCGCCCGGGTGGCCGTAGAGGGCCACCATTCGCCGTCCCGGGAACGCCACCTGGCCGCCACCGGGAAGCATCACGCCGGTCGCGGCTACGGCCAGCCGTTGCTCGAGCACCTCGGCTGAACCGAACCCGGACCCGAGGGCGACGACATGGTCCGGACGCCGGAGATGTTCGGAGGCAAGCCGCGGGTCGCCCCCCGGCAGCACGGCCAGATCGGTCCCGGAGGCGCGCGCCGTGGAGACCGCCGCGAGCTGGGCGGTGGGGTCGAGCGCCAGCACCAGCACGGACGGACGGCGGGCCGGTGCGACAACGGGAGATAGCGCGGCCTCGTCGGTGACGATCCTGGCCGCAACCTCCGCCGCGGTCGCCCATCGGACGGCCTCCTCGCCCACGGCGAGCACGGTCGTTGTGCCGAGCCTGGTCAGCTCGGCCCGTACGTCGGGAGAGTCGTCCTCGGTGGGGGTCAGCAGCAGAGGCGCACCGATCCGCTCCGCCATGGGGCCGGCCGCAGCTGGACCGGCCGGATCCGCAGCCGTGGTGAGCACCGCGACGGGCGCGCTGGCGAAGAGTGCCGCGCTGGTGGCGACGGCCAGCGCGGCCGGGCCGTCGGCGCCGAGCACCGTGGTCGCGCCGGCGGGCACCGAGACGCGAGCGGTCAGCGGAGCAAGCGGAACAACTGGGGTGCAGGAGAGGGCGAGGAGGCAGGCAACGAGGACTCCAACGACACACGCCACCCGCCGGGCGCGGCGGAGCGACAAAGCTTCCGATCTGCAATATTCTGCCCGTACCCCCACTCTCACGCACAGTAGTTCAGTGCACGCCCAGCGCCAGGTCCGTGAGGACTCCCGTATGGGGGACATCGGGCAGGTATCCGCCGACGATCGGGCACGTGTCGGGCCTCGG
>DASYES010000496.1:0-6528 GCA_036498885.1 Pseudonocardia sp. | reverse complement strand
CGGCGGCGTAGATCGGGTTCATCGGCTCGATGCCGAGCGTGACGCCCCGCTCCCCGGCGTGCGGCACCAGCGCCGCGATCGCCTCGGCCGCCCGAGCCCTGGCCCCGATGAGGTCCTTGTCGCCCGCCGGCAGGCCACCGGGGACGAGCACCAGCACCCGGGTGCCGAGCGCCGCTGCCTCGTCGATCGCGCGCAGGTTGTCCTCGTGCGCGGTGGCGCGAGCGGCCGGGTCGGACGCGGTGAAGAACCCGCCGCGGCACAGCGACGAGACGCGCAGGCCCGCGTCGTCCACCCAGCGGCGTGCGGTGTCGACACCGACCTCGGCCACCGGCTCCCGCCAGAGCCCGATGGCCGGGAGGCCTGCTGCCACCGTGCCGTCGATGGCCTCGCGCAGGTTCCACCGTGCGGTGGTGCGCTGGTTGAGCGACAGCCGCGAGAGGCGTGGGTCCCCCGGCTCGGGCGTGCCGATGCGGGCGGGCGCGCCGCTGGGAACGTCGAGGACGGCTGTCACCGGATCGCCCCGGCCACCGCGAGCAGCCCGCGGAACTTCTCGGCGGCGCGTTCCGGGTCGGGAACCAGCCGCGCGTCGTTGGCCAGGGCGAACGCCTCCGCGAGGTGCACGACCGACCGCGCCGACTGCAGGCCGCCCACCATCGTGAACCCGGGCTGGTGGCCGCAGAGCCAGGCCAGGAAGGCGATGCCGGTCTTGTAGTAGAAGGTCGGCGCGGCGAACACGTGCCGCGACAGCGCGAGGGTGGGGGCCAGCTCTGCGTCGTAGCGGTCGACGTCGCCGTCATCAAGTGCCGCCAGTGCGGCCGACGCTGCCGGGGCCATGGCGGAGAACGCGCCCAGCAGTGCGTCCGAATGACGGGCGCCGTCGCCGCGGATCAGCTCCGGATAGTTGAAGTCGTCGCCGGTGTAGAGCCGCACACCCGCCGGGAGCGCGGCACGCAGCCCGATCTCGTGCTCGGCCGAGAGCAGCGACACCTTCACGCCGTCGACCTTCGACGCGTGCGATTCGACGAGCTGCAGGAACGTCGCCGTGGCCGTCGGGACGTCGGTGGAGCCCCAGTAGCCGCGCAGCTGCGGGTCGAAGGCCTCACCGAGCCAGTGCAGGATCACCGGCTCCCGGACCTGGCGCAGCAGCCCGTCGTACACGCGCAGGTAGTCGTCCGGACCGGACGCGAGCGCGGCCAGCTGGCGCGAGGCCATCAGGATCACCTGGGCGCCGGTTCCCTCGACGAACTCGACCTGCTCGCCGTACGCGGCGATGACGTCGTCGACCGACGCGAGGTCGGTGCGGTGGTCGGTGCCGGCTCCGGCCGCGATCCGCGCGCCGTCGGCCCTCGCCTGCTCGGCGCTGCGGCGCACCAGCTCCTGGACCGCCACCCAGTCGAGGCCCATGTTGCGCTGCGCGGTGTCCATGGCCTCGGCGACGCCGAGGCCGTAGGAGAAGAGGTGCCGGCGGAACGCGAGCGTGGCGTCCCAGTCGACCGTGGCGGGCGCGCCGGGGACGTTCTCGCCCCACGGGTCGGCGGCGACGTGAGCGGCGGCGAACGCCACCCGGCTGCGGTAGGGCCCGGGGTGCTCGGCCCACTGCCGAGGTTCGGCGAGCTCGACGGTTCGCCAGCCACCTCCGGCTACAGGGAGGTCGATCCGCTGCCCGGTGCGCGGTGCAACCTGCGTCATGCCGACGCCTCCGGTGCTGCCGCCCGCGCGGCTGTCGGCAGCTCCACCCGCACGCCCTCGGCCGAGGACCGCAGCGCCGCGGCCACCAGTCGCAGACCGCGCACTCCGCTCATGAAGTCGTAGGGATGGGGACGTCCCGCTTCGGCGTCGAGGAGGAAGCGCTCCCACTGGGCACGGAAGCCGTTGGTGAACTCCTGGTTGTCGGGCACCTCCTCCCACTGGGCACGGAAGTCCTGGTCGGTCGGCACGTCCGGGTTCCACACCGGCTTGGGCGTGCGCACCCGGGGCTGGATACGGCATCCGAAGAGGCCTGCCACCGCGGAGCCGTGCGTGCCGTCAACCTGGAACTCGACGAGCTCCTTGCGGTCCACCCGCACCGCCCACGACGAGTTGATCTGCGCGATGACCCCGCCCGCCAGCTCGAAGATCCCGTAGGCGGCGTCGTCGGCGGTGGCCTCGTAGCGGTTGCCCTGCTCGTCCCATCGCTGCGGGATGTGGGTGACGGACCTGGTCATCACGGCCTCGACCCCGCCGAACAGGTGCTCGAGCACGTAGCTCCAGTGGCAGTACATGTCGAGCGTGATGCCGCCGCCGTCCTCGGCGCGGTAGTTCCAGCTCGGCCGCTGTGCGGGCAGCATGTCGCCCTCGAACACCCAGTAGCCGAACTCCCCGCGCACCGAGAGGATCCGGCCGAAGAACCCGGCGTCGATCAGCCGCTTCAGTTTGATCAGACCGGGCAGGTAGATCTTGTCGTGCACCACCCCGTCGACGATCCCGGCGGCACGGGCAGCCGCGACGAGCTCCATGCCCTCATCGACCGACTCGGCGAGCGGCTTCTCCGTGAACACGTGCTTGCCCGCGGCGATCGCTCGCAGGATCGCCTTCTTGTGCTCGCTCGTGACCTGGGAGTCGAAGTAGATCGACGCCCCTTCCTCGGCGAGAGCCGCGTCGAGGTCGGTGTGGAACAGGTCGATGTCGTGGCGGCGGGCGATGTCGGCCAGCTTGTCGCGGCTGCGGCCCACGAGCACCGGCTCGACCTGGAGGCGGGTGCCGTCGGGACGCAGCACCCCGCCCTCGTCACGGATCGCGAGCACGGAGCGGACGAGGTGCTGGCGGTATCCCATCCGCCCGGTCACGCCGTTCATGACGATGCGGACGGTGGGTCCTGACATGGGCTCTACCTGCTCTCTCCGGGCTTCAGCGGTGAATGGCCCGGTGTTGGACAAACGCGCGTGTAAGCGCTTTCCGAGGATAGGGCGCTCGGCGACGGAGCGGCAAGACCGGCGCGGGTAGCACCCCGCGAGGCAATGTTGGTGGCGCCCCGGATGTAGCCCGTTCGGAGGCAGCTGACAGGGTGGGCGGAGTGCGTCTCGTCTTCCGCTCCGACGATCATGAGGAGTACTCGGCCGTCCGCGACCGCTTGCGCCTGCACATCGTCGCCTGGGCTCGCCGACGCGGCATCGAGGTGGAACCGTCACTCGTCGCCGCGGCGCTCGACCACAAGCACGGCGTCGACGGCCGCCTCGGCCACTGGACCCGCGAGCACGTCGCCGACGCGCTGGCGGTGTGGTTCCCGCGCACGGTCGCGCTGCTCGAGGACGACCGCGACGCCGTCCCCACCGCGCTGCACGCCCTGATCGGCTTCCTCGCCGACCACGACTGGCTCGACTCCCGCTCCGCCTCGCCCGCCGAGCTGCACGCGCAGGTCTCCGACTCGACGCCGGCCCTGCACGACGCCCTCGACGACGAGCGCAACCACGATCTCGGCACCTTCTGGGCGGTGCAGATGCTGCGCCATGGTGTCGCGACGGCCGACCCCTCAGCCGTCGCCCGGTTCCTGTCGCAGGTGCACGCCGGGGAGCTGGAGATCAACCGCGATGCGCTCGAGGAGATCCGGCGCCGCCAGGAGAACGAGACCACGGAACCCGCGCGGCCCGAGCTGGCGCCCGTGCTCCTGCCCAGCGCCGCGCAGATGCTGGCGGCCGCCGACTCCAGCGTCGCGGTCTCCCGGCTGCGCGCGTTCACGCGGTGGGTGCGGGCCGGGCGCGCGGTCACGCGGGAGGGCAGGCTCCTGCTCTCCGACGCCCGCGCGGTGGCCGACGCCCTCGACCTCGACCACTTCAGCCGCGACCACGCGCGTACCAGCGACGACCTCCCGGAGATCAGCCTCCTGCTGCACTGGGCCCGGCAGGCACGTCTCGTGCGTGTGGTGCGCGGACGGCTGCTGCAGGTCAAGAGCGCGGCTCCGATCCTCAGCCGGCCGATCGAGCTGTGGCGGCGGGCCTTCGAGGCCGTGGGCGGCATCGGCGAGCACTTCGGCGGCAGCAACGTGTTCGGCGCGCCCTCGCTGTTCGGGATGAGCCTCGGGGAGGCCTTCCCGATCCTGCTGTTCCAGCTCTACTCCGCCGGCGGAGACCCGATCCCTGTGGAGCTGTTCCACCGCATCGTGCGCGACACCGTCAACGAGCGGATGGGATGCGTCGTCGACGACCTCGCCGGGGACGTCGAGCACCGGCTGTGGCGCCGCGACGTCACGGCCCTGCTCGACGCGCTGGAGCTGCTCGGCGCCGTGCACCTGTCCGAGAGCCTCGACGGTGAGAACCAGGACGAGCTGATCGAGCTCGCCGGCCGTGACGACCCGGACCCCACGCTGGTCTCGCTGACGCCGATCGGCCTCTGGGCCGTGCAGGAGATGCTCACCGATCAGGGGGTGCACGCACCGCTCGTCGGAGAGATGGCCGACGAGGACATCGAGTACGTCTGCGTGCGCTGCACGGGCCTGCGCCCCGAGGTCGTCGACGCCGAGCTGACGGCCTGGGTGCGCGCCCGCAGCGGACGGGCTGCAGCGCAGGAGATCATGCGATACGTCCAGCGGGTGGAGGAGCCCGCGCACCGGGAGCTCGCCCTGTTCGCGCTCTCCCGCGCCGGCGTTCCCGGCCGCGAGGCGATGCGGTGGCGTGGGCGGCCTGCGGCCGCGCTGCGCGCGCCCGCCACAGGGGCCCAACCGCGTGTCGAGTGCGACGCACGGGCACGTCGTCCCTGATCGGTCATCCGTTCGGGTGGCCGCGAAACCCGCTGCGTCACATCGGTATCGCGCTGTGCGAGTAGGAAGCGGGCGGCTGTCGCCGCCCGTCCGCACGGAGGAGAACAGCGGCGATGTGCGCCCCCTACTCGAGCTGGCCCGCAGCACCCAAGCATTGGATCGCCGTCCCGGAACAGCGGCATGAGTCACCGGAGCTCCCTGGAGCGCCGCGGTATTCCGGCAGGACGGGGGAGCTCGTGACGTTCGCGACGGCCGCCATCCTGCTCGCCCTCGGCGCCCCGGACGGCTCGGCCACGGACCTCGACGCGCCGACACCGCCCACCCCGGCACCGGCCCCCTGACCCGGCCGGCCGGCGATCACGCCTTCAGCGCGGACTCCACCACCTGCCGGGCCTCGTCCTGGATCCGGGCGAGGTGCTCGGACCCGCGGAAACTCTCGGCGTAGACCTTGTACACGTCCTCCGTGCCCGACGGCCGTGCCGCGAACCAGCCGCTCTTGGTGACGACCTTGAGCCCGCCCAGAGGGGCACCGTTGCCGGGCGCGGTGGCGAGCCGCTCGGTGATCGGGTCGCCCGCCAGCTCCGTGGCCGTCACGTCCTGCGCCGACAGCTTGCCCAACGTGGCCTTCGACTCCGGATCGGTCGCCACGTCGATACGGGCGTAGGCGGGTTCGCCGAACTTCTCCGCCAGCGCGCGGTAGCGCTCGCTCGGCGTCTCCCCGGTGACGGCGGCGATCTCCGACGCGAGCAGCGCGAGGATGATGCCGTCCTTGTCGGTGGTCCAGACGGATCCGTCGGTGCGCAGGAACGACGCACCCGCGCTCTCCTCGCCCCCGAAGCCGATGCTGCCCTCGATCAGCCCGGGCACGAACCATTTGAACCCGACGGGCGTCTCCACGAGCTTGCGGCCGAGGTCGGCTGCCACCCGGTCGATCATGGACGAGCTCACCGCCGTCTTGCCGACGCCCGCGTCGGGCGACCAGCCGGGACGGTGGCCGTAGAGATAGCCGATGGCGACGGCGAGGAAGTGGTTGGGGTTCATGAGCCCGTCGGCGGTGACGATGCCGTGGCGGTCGGCGTCGGCGTCGTTGCCGGTGGCGATCCGGAAGTCGCCGCGGCGCTCCACGAGGGAGGCCATCGCGTAGGGCGAGGAGCAGTCCATCCGGATCTTGCCGTCCCAGTCGAGCGTCATGAAGCCGAACTGCGGGTCAACGGCCGCGTTGACGACGGTGAGATCCAACCGGTACCGCTCCGCGATCGCGGCCCAGTAGGCCACGCTGGCTCCACCGAGCGGGTCGGCGCCGATCCGCACACCCGCGTCGCGGATCGCGTCGAGGTTCAGCACCGAGGGCAGGTCGGAGACGTACTCGCCGAGGAAGTCGTAGCGCCCGAGCTCCTGGCGATCGATCCGGCTGCGCCGCACGCCGGACAGCTTCCCCGCGAGTAGCTCGTTGGCCCGCGCGGCGATCCAGCTCGTGGCGTCGGTGTCGGCCGGGCCGCCGTCCGGCGGGTTGTACTAGAAGCCACCATCGGCGGGCGGGTTGTGCGATGGCGTGACGACGACCCCGTCGGCCACCCCGCTCACCCGCGCCCGGTTGTGGGTCAGGATCGCGTGGGAGACCGCAGGCGTCGGTGTGAAGGCGTCGTCTCCGTCGGCGAGCACGTGCACGTCGTTGGCCTGGAACACCTCGATGGCGGTAATCCACGCCGGCTCGGAGAGCGCGTGTGTGTCACGGCCGATGAACAACGGGCCCGTCGTGCCGTGGGCCGCCCGGTACTCGCAGATCGCCTGGCTGG
>DASYES010000495.1:0-3421 GCA_036498885.1 Pseudonocardia sp. | reverse complement strand
CCGAGCGGAGGAGGTGCTCGTGCCGACCGACCACGGTGCACCGGATCCTGCCCACCGGCCGGCTGACCCGTCCGCGCCATGCGCGGACGGGTCGGGAAGCGCGGAAGGCGCCCGGTTGACCTTCCCGGACCTGCCGAGGCTGGAGCTGGACCAGCTGCTTAGTCAGCTCGTCGAGCGCGCCCAGGAGGTGATAACCACGCAGGGGCGGCTGCGCGGGCTGCTCCAGGCCAACCAACTCATCATCACCGATCTGACGCTCCCGGTCGTGCTGCGGCGGATCGTCGAGGCGGCCCGCGACCTCGTCGGCGCTCGGTACGCCGCGCTCGGCGTGATCTCCCCGGCGGGCGGCCTGGCCGAGTTCATCCACATCGGGATGCCTCCGGACGCCGTCGAACGGATCGGACACCTCCCGCAGGGCAAGGGGCTGCTGGGTGCGCTCATCCAGGACCCCCGCCCGATCCGGCTGGTCCGTATCGCCGAGGATCCCCGCTCGTGCGGTTTCCCGCCCGGACACCCGCCGATGAGCAGCTTCCTCGGCGTACCGATCCGGATCCGCGACGAGATCTTCGGCAACCTCTACCTCGCCGAGAGCACCAGAGGAGCGTTCAGCGCCGAGGACGAGGAGCTCACCACGGCGATCGCCGCCACGGCCGCGGTGGCCGTCGACAACGCCCGGCTCTACGCCTCCGCCCGCACTCGTGGCGAGTGGCTGCAGGCCTCCGCCGCGATCACCCGCAAGCTGCTGGCCTCCCCCGACGCGCCCACGGACACCGAGGCCGCCCACCCACTCCAGATGATCGCCGAGCGGAGCAGGGTGATCGCCGACGCGGACCTGGTGACCGTCGCCCTGCCTGCGGGCGACAGGGACACGGTCGGCGAGCTGCGTATCGACGTCGCCGTCGGGCTCGGCGCGGATCAGTTGACCGGCCGGTCCCTGCCGGTGGACGGATCGCTCGAGGGCCAGGTGCTTCGCACCGGAGAGCCACTGCGCCTCGCGCACGCCGACGGCGACACCCGCCTCGGGTCGGTCGCCCCGACCGTTCTGGACGTCGGGCCGATCCTGGTCCTGCCACTGGTCGGTTCGCGGCGGGTCCAGGGCGTACTCACCGCCGCCCGGTTACGCGGACGCACTGCGTTCACCGCCGCCGACCTGGACATGGCCGCCAGCTTCGCCAACCACGGCGCCGTCGCCATCGAGCTCGCCGAGGCCCGGGCCGAGCAGCAACGTGCCGCGATGCTCGACGAGCGCGACCGCATCGCCGCCGACCTGCACGACCACGTCATCCAGCGGCTCTTCGCCGCAGGTCTGTCCCTGCAGAGCGTCGCCATGGGGCTCGGGCCGGGGCCGATGACCGACCGTGTGCTCTCCACCGTGGCCGATCTCGACGCCACCATCGGGCAGATCCGCACCACGATCTTCCAGCTCCACGACATTCCGCGGACCGACCCCGCCGGCCTGCGTTCCCGGATCCTCGCCGTGGCCGCCGACGCCGTTCCGGCGCTGGGCTTCGACCCGGCCGTCCGCTTCACCGGCAGCGTCGACGCCCTGCCCACCGACGTCACCGAGGACATCGTCGCGGTGGTGCGCGAAGCGCTCACCAACGTGGCCCGGCACGCGCGCGCACGCACGGCGGAGATCGATCTCGTCGTCCGGCCCGACCGGCTGGTCCTCACCGTCCGCGACGACGGCACCGGCATGGTGCACGCCTCCCGCCGCAGCGGGCTCGTGAACATGCGCAGACGAGCGGAGCGGCACGGCGGCCACTTCGAGACCAGCGCCCGCGAGCCCAGCGGCACCGTGGTCATCTGGTCGATCCCGAACGGCTAGGGCGGAACCCGCGATGCGCCAATGGACCCGATCGGGCCCGTTGGAGCCTCGACAGAGGCGTCCGGCCCTACCCCGGCGCGGTGGCGGTCCGGGAAGCTCGACGGCGTGACCCGACCGGACCCGCGTGGCGTAGCCGCCGTCGCGGAGCTCGTGGAGCTCGACCGCAGCGAATGCCTGAGGCTGCTGGCCCAGGTCGACGTCGGCCGGATCGTCTTCACCGAGGCCGCTATGCCTGCCGCGCTTCCCGTGCACTACCTCCTCGAGGGTGAGGAAGTCCTCTTCCGCGCCGGAGGCGGGCGGTACTTCACAGCGACCCACCCGGCAGTTGTCGGTTTCCAGGTCGACAACCTCGACCCGGCGACCCGGTCCGGGTGGAGTGTGCTGGGAGTCGGACAGGCGTACGAGGTGCTCGATTCCGCGCGACTCGCCCTGATCACCGGCGGTGTACCGGAGAGCTGGGCGCCCGGCCCCGCCGCACACGTCGTCGCCGTCCCCCTGCAGCACCTCACCGGACGCCGCCTCTGCCCACGGCGCGCCGCCGCAGGCTGAACGCCCGGACCTCCGATGACCACGGTTCCCGGCGCGCTCGGCCTCACCCCGGCTCAGGTCGCCGACGTACTGCGGGCGGCCGGGCGAGCGCCCTCGCTGCACAACTCCCAACCGTGGCTGTTCCGCGTGACGGACGATGTCATCGAGCTGCACGCAGATCCGGACCGCCGTCTTCCCGCGACCGATCCGCACGACCGCGAGCTGCGGCTCGCATGTGGCGCCGCGTTGTTCAACCTCCGCACCGCCGTGCACGGATTCGGCATCCGCCCGCGAGTCACGGTGCTCCCCGACCGCGACCGGCCAGGCCTCGTCGCGCTCGTGCACCGTGGCGCTGTGGCTCCACCCTCGCCGGAACAGCTCCGTCTGCTCCGCGCCGTCCCACAACGCCGGAGCAACCGCCACCCGTTCAGTGATGTGCGGGTCACCGCGGCCGAGCAGCAGGAACTGTGCCGCGCCGCCGCCGAGGAAGGCGGCCGCCTGCACATCATCGAGCACCCGGGACAACGGGCGCAGCTGCAGCGAATCGCAGCCACGGCACACCGCGTCCAGCTGGGCGACCCCGACGTCCGGGCGGAGACCGCGCGATGGACGGGCGTTGCTCCGGACCGGTCGGACGGCGTAGCCCTCCCGGCAGGCGGTCCGCTTCCCGAGCCGCAGGACCGCTGGGTACTGCGCGACTTCACGGCGGGTGCAGGCCGGGTACGTGCGCCCGGCAAGGACTTCGAGCACGAGCCGCTCATCGCCGTGCTGACCACCTCGCTGCCCGGCGCCGCGGGGGACGTGCAGGCGGGGCAGGCCCTCCAGCGTGTGCTGCTCACGGCGACCGCCGATGGTCTGGCCGTCTCGCTCCTGTCCCATGTCGTCGAGGTGCCGCAGGCGCGCGCCGAGCTGGGCCGGCTCGTGGGTGACAACAGGCCGCCGCAGGCAGGGCTGCGGATCGGCCGCGGATGGCCCGTGCCGGCCACACGGCGCAGGGACGTCGCCGACCTTCTTCTGACGTAGTGGTCGTCCGGATCAGGACCGAGAGGTCAGGCGCCCGGGGGC
>DASYES010000494.1:0-1754 GCA_036498885.1 Pseudonocardia sp. | reverse complement strand
CGCCCATGAGCAGCGACTGCTCGAGGATCACGGCGGTGCCGACGAGCACGGACCCGAGCAGGAGCAGGCCCAGTGCCTGCGCCGTCGCGGTCCTCATCCCCCAACCGTACCGTTTATCGGTGGCGCCGGGCCCGGCTTCGCACCAGGGTGGCGAGCCATGCGCCCCGTTCCGGCCGACGCACTGCCGCAGCTTCGCCCGTGGTTCGCCCCGGAGCGGCCGGGGCCGTTGATCTTCGAGCATGTCCTGCGTACCGGCCATGGCCGGTGCCGCGTGGACCGCTGGCCGCATCCGCAGGTGGTGGCAGAGCTGCCCGGGAACTACGCCCTGCGCGGTGACCCCGCTCAGTTGGCGGACGGCGATCTCGACGACGTGGCCGGGTTCGTCGACGCTCCGCCGGAGTGGCTGCCCGCCCTGCGCACCCTGGATCCGGCGACAGGTGTGTGGGACCGGCTGGTCGCCGTGCTCCCGGACGATGCGGTCGTGCCACCACCTGGTGATCACGTCCGGCTGCTCACCCCGGCCGACGCACCGGCACTCGCCGCCCTCGGCGCCCAGGACGCGTGGATCCACGAAACGTGGGGCGGTGTGGCCGGGCTCCTCGCCGCGGGTGTCGCCTACGCCGGCACCGTGGACGGCGAGCCGGTGTCGATCGCCGTGCCGTTCTACGTGGGCGGCGAGTACGAGGACATCGGCGTGGTGACGGTGCGGGCCCATCGCCGCCGCGGCCTGTCGACCGCGAGCGCTGCCGCGGTGGTCAGGGACATCAGGGCCCGCGGCCGCGTCCCGACCTGGACGACGTCCACCGACAACACCGGGAGCCTCGCGGTCGCCGCGCGGCTGGGCTTCACGCACGCACGGGACGACGTCCTCTACGCCGTGCGCACGCCGATTCCCGTCTGAGCGGCGTCAACGCTCCTCGGGTACCAGCAGGCCCCGCTGGTACCCGGCCGCAACCGCGGAGGCCCGGTCGCGCACCCCGAGCTTCGCGTAGATGTGCAACAGGTGGGTCTTCACGGTGGCCTCGCTGATGAAGAGTTTCTGAGCGGCTTCGCGGTTGGTGAACCCAGCGGCCACCAATCGCAGCACTTCCAGCTCCCGACCGCTGAGGGTGTCCTGAGCCGGGGTCCTGACCTGCCCCATCAGCCGCCCGGCAACAGCGGGCGACAGTACGGCCTCCCCGCGGTGCGCGGCCCGGACGGCTCGCAGCAGCTCGTCGCGCGGGGTGTCCTTCAGCAGGTAGCCGGTGGCGCCCGCCTCGATCGCCGGCAGCACGTCACGGTCGGTGTCGAACGTGGTGAGCACGAGGACCCGCACCGACGGTGCGGTGCGGCGCAGCTGTCCGATGGCCTCGACACCGCCCATGGTCGGCATCCGCAGGTCCATCAGGACGACGTCGACGGGCTCGGCGTCCACGCGGGCGAGTGCCTCGGCGCCGTGGCCGGCCTCCCCCACCACGTGCATATCGGGCTGGCCGTCGATCACGCCACGCAACCCGTCGCGGACGACCGGGTGGTCGTCGACGATCAACACCCTGATCTTCTCGGTCACGCCCGTACCTCCGCAGGGATCGCCGGGACGGTCGCACTCACCGCTGCCCCCTCCCCGGGGATGCTCTCCACAGCCAGCGTGCCCGCCACTCTCCGCACCCGCTGCTCCATCCCTGCGATGCCGAAGCCGGAGCCGGCGTCCGGCCGCCCGCCGGACCCGGGTGTGAAACCACGCCCGTCGTCGCGCACATCGAGCACCACCACGT
>DASYES010000493.1:0-2635 GCA_036498885.1 Pseudonocardia sp. | reverse complement strand
GCCGCACCTGTCGGCCCGCTTCGACACGGATATCGCGTTCCTGCACGGGGGCACCCCCAAGAAGCGCCGCGACGAGATGGTGGCGCGGTTCCAGGCGGGCGAGGGGCCGCCGGTCATGCTGCTCTCGCTCAAAGCGGGCGGCACCGGGCTCACGCTCACGGCGGCCAACCACGTGGTCCACCTCGACCGCTGGTGGAACCCGGCCGTGGAGAACCAGGCCACCGACCGGGCGTTCCGCATCGGGCAGCGGCGCACCGTGCAGGTGCGCAAGTTCCTCTGCCCCGGCACGGTCGAGGAGCGGATCGAGGCGATGATCGCGCAGAAAACGGCCTTGTCGGGCATGGTCGTCGGCGAGGGCGAGAACTGGCTCACCGAGCTGTCCACCGACGGCCTCCGATCGCTGTTCATGCTCGACGAGGAGGCGGCGGTGGACGAGACGTGAGCGAGCTTGCGAGCTCACCATTCAACGCAGCACCGACGCGCACGCGGCCGACGAGCGCCAGCGAGGAGGCTGCATGACCTCGCTTCCCCGGGCCGAGTATGCGCAGCTCTACGGACCCACCACCGGCGACCGCATCCGGCTCGCCGACACCGACCTCTGGATCGAGGTCGAGGCCGACGACACCGAGCCCGGCGAGGAGCTCATCGGCGGCTGCGGCAAGACCGCCCGGCACGGCGCGCTGGTGAGCAGCTCCGCCGACCGCGCCTCGGCACTGGACATGATCGTGCTCGGCGTCGTGCTGCTCGATCCCGTGCTCGGGATCCGCAAGACGTCCATCGGCATCAAGGACGGGCGTGTCGTGGGCGTCGGGCGCGCCGGCAACCCCGACGTGCAGGACGGCGTCGAGCTCGAGGTCGACGCGCACACCGCGATGATCACCGGTGAAGGGCTGATCGCGACACCCGGGATCGTCGACTCGCACGTCCATCTGTCCAACGCCGACCTGGTGCCGGCAGCCCTGTCGGCGGGCGTCACGACGATCGTCGGGATGGGCATCGGCGGGGTCTGGGACGTCGGGGCCAACCCCCGCCACAACCTGCACTCCCTCATCGACGGCTGGGCGGGCGTCCCGGTCAACGCCGCCTTCCTGGCACGCGGCTCGTCCACCTCGGCCGAGCTGCTCGAGGAGGCGGTGCTGTCGGGTTGTGGCGGCTTCAAGGTGCACGAGGACTGGGGCGCCACTCCCCCGGCGATCGACACCTGCCTCACCGTGGCCGAGCACGTCGACCTGCCGGTGGCGCTGCACACCGACACGCTGAACGAGGCGGGCTACCTCGCCGACACCCTCGCGGCGGTGGACGGACGCACGGTGCACGCCTACCACGTGGAGGGCGGCGGCGGGCACCCCGACCTGCTCTCGATCGTCTCCCGCGAGAACGTGCTCGCCTCGTCGACCACACCGACGCTGCCGCTCACGCCGTCCACGGTGGCGGAGCTCGGTCCGATGACACTCACGGTGCACCGCGGCCATCCCCACGTGCCGAGCGACGTCGCGATCGCCGCGAGCCGCATCCGCGAGCACGCCATCTCCGCCGAGAACTGGCTGCACGACCAGGGCGCCATCAGCATCGTCAACTCCGACTCGCTGGGCATGGGCCGCATCGCCGAGACCGCCCGCCGTACGTGGCAGCTCGCGCACGTGCAGGCCACCCTCGCCGGCGAGACCGGCCCGGACGTCGTCAACAACGTCCGGGTCCTGCGCTACCTGGCCAAGCTCTCCCACAATCCCGCCGTCGCACACGGGCTGGCGGCGCACGTCGGGTCCGTGCGGCCCGGGCTGCTGGCCGACATCGTTCTGTGGAACCCGGCGTGGTTCGGGGCCCAGCCGGAGCTGGTGATCAAGTCCGGCTTCGTGGCCTGGGGCGCGGCCGGCTCGGGCTCAGGATCCACCCGGCTCACCCAGCCCCGCCGGATGCGCGCCTTCTACGGAGGGCTGGGCGCCGCACCGGCCCGGCTGGCGCACGTGTTCGTCTCGCAGGCGTGCCTCGACGACGCGAGCGCGCGGGCCGCGCTCCCGGCCGGTCGCCGGTATTCGGCCATCGCCGGCAGCCGCGACCTGACCTGCACGGACATGCTGCACAACACCTCCACCCCGCAGGTCGAGGTCGCCCCGGAGCCGGTGCCCGTGCGCGCCGACGGCCGGGAGATCCCGCTGCACCGATCGCCGACGCTGCCGCTGACGCGGCTGCACCACCTGGGATGAGGACGCGCGTACATGGATGTCGATCTGGTGGTACGCAACGCCTCCGTCGTGACGATGGACGACGAGCGTCCGCGCGCCCGCAGTCTCGCCGTGCATCACGGGCGCGTGCTCGCCCTCGATGCCGAGGGCCTGCGCGGGCGCACCGAGATCGACGCACAGGGCGCCGCGCTCGTCCCCGGCTTCGGCGACGCACACAACCACATGGCCTGGTTCGGACAGGGGCTCGACGCCCTCGACCTGTCCGGACTCACCGACCTCGCCACGCTCTACGAGCGCGTGGCCACCCGCGCCGCGTCACTGGACACGGGCGCGATGGTCGTCGGCACGGGATACGACGACACCAAGATCGGCGGGCACCCGCACCGCCGCGAGCTGGACCGGGCGGCCGGGGGGCGCCCGGTCTGGCTGCAGCACAGGTCGGGGCACGTGTG